>CBDURB010000068.1:0-6926 GCA_965369585.1 uncultured bacterium | reverse complement strand
TAGAGCGTGCCCAGAGCGTCCACGGTCACGTCCAGTGGCCTCCGGAAGCCGGCTGCGAAGCGCGTGACGGTCGCGCTCTGGGGCACTGACCCCTGGCTGGGGGCGACCTGGATGCGGACGATCTCCCGTCCCGCCGGCGTCTGCGAGCGCTCATCGCCGCCGTACTGGGCGACGAAGAAGTCACCCCGGTACTGGGCCGGAAAGTGACCGGCATCGTAGTAGGCGAGGCCGTCCGTGGAGGAGTGGGGCGCCATCTCGGCCACGGGCGCCAGCTTGCCCCGGCAGCCGCCGTCCGCCATCTCCAGATCGCGGCCGGCGCACTCCGGCCAGCCGTAGTGGCCTCCCTCCACGATGTAGTTCAGCTCGTCCGGCGGGTCTCGAAGCAGCGTCAGCCCGTCCTCGGACGGCTCATAGAAGTCGTGCTCGTTGGCCGTTGCCCATAGGCCGCCCTCACTGTCGAACGCCAGGTCGTAGGAGTTGCGCAGGCCGCGGGCGTAAACCTCCAGGTCGCTGCCGTCCAGGTTGGAGCGCAGGATGGCGGCGCTGCGCTCGTCCTCCTCGTGGCAGAGGTTGCAGGTAGAGCCGTTGGTGATGTAAAGCTTGCCGTCCGGGCCGAAGGCGAGGCCGTTGTTCTGGTGCACGCGGTGAGGAAGGCCGTTGATGATCACGTGCTCCTCGTCGGCGCTACCGTCGCCGTCGCTATCCCGAAGGACGATCACATCCCCTTCGATGGAGACGTAGACGCTGCCGTCTGGAGCTACCGCCAGCCCCAGGGTGAACCGCTCGTCGGGGTCGCTCCAGAACGTCTGCGGGCTGTCGCCGAGGCCGTCGCCGTCCCGGTCCTCGATTACCTTGACCTTGCCCCTAAGCTCGGCGACGAACAGACGGCCGAAGGGGTCCAGGGCGAGGGAGGTGGGCTCGGTCAGGCCGGAGGCGAACTCGTAGGCGAGGAAGCCGGGAGGGAGGGAGATGCCGTTAGCGGGGGTCGGGCCCGGCGGGATGGCGGGCGCTTCCGGCTCCACGTCCAGGGGCGGGCCGGGCACGAAGCCCGAGGCCCCGCCGCAGGCAGCGATCAGCGCTATCGCAGCCAGCAAGGCGAGCAGCGGCCCGCCGCGCCCCGGCCTACGAGGCGGCATTCAGCGACTGTACGGCCGCGGCCACCCCAACACCCGACTCGACCTTGAAGCCCTGGCGGGATAGCTCCGTCTCCAGGGCGTAGAGGAGGCCGAGCACGTTCTGGGCGGTGGCGTTGTAGCCCATCAGCCCTATGCGCCACACTTGCCCCTGGAGAGCGCCGATGCCACCACCGACCTCGATGTTGTGCTCCTGGAGGAGGCCGCGGCGCAGCGTCATCTCATCGATGCCCTCCGGCACCCGCACGGTGGTGAGCGAGGGGAGGCGGTGGCCCTCCTGGGCGTGCAGTTGCAGGCCCATCGCCTCTACGCCCGCCCATAACGCCTCGGCGTGACGGCGGTGGCGGACGATGCGCGTCTCCAGCCCCTCCTCCAGCACGATGCGCAGCGCCTCTCGCAGGGCGTAGAGCATCGTCATCGGCGGCGTGTGATGGTAGACGCGGGCCTTGCCGGCGCCCCAGTAGTTGCGCAGCATGGAGACGTCCAGGTACCAGCTCCGCACCGGCTCCTTGCGTTTGGCCACCACCTCCATCGCCTGGGGGCTCAGGGTGAGGGGGGCCATCCCCGGCGGGGCCGACAGGCACTTTTGAGTGCCGCTGAGGCAGACGTCCACGCCCCAGTCGTCGATGCGCAGGTCGCAGCCGGCGAGGGAGGTGACGGCGTCCACCAGAAGCAGCGCGTCATGGGCATGGACGATGCGGGATATCTCCTCCAGCGGCTGGAGGATGCCGGTGCTGGTCTCGCCGTGGACGATGGCGACCAGTTTGGCGCCGGGATTGGCCTTGAGCGCCTGTTCTACCTGCTCCGGCTCGATGATGCGACCCCACTCGGCCTCGACGAGGACGACCTCGGCGTCGCAGCGGCGCGCCATCTGCGCCATGCGGTCGCCGAAGAAACCGTTGAAGCAGACGATGACCGTATCTCCCGGCTCGACGACGTTGTAGATGGCGGCTTCCATGCCGGCGGTGCCGGTGCCGGAGATGGCGATGGTCATGTCGTTCTCGGTGCGGAAGAGGGCGCGGAGGGGGCGCTGGGTATCGTCGAGGAGCTGGAGGAACTGGGGGTCCAGGTAGCCGATGACGGGGGCCATCATGGCGCGGTATACGCGGGGGTGGACGTTGGAGGGGCCGGGCCCGAGCAGCAGCCGGGCCGGTACGTTCAGCTCGCCGATAGCCTGCCCTGAGCCTGTCGAAGGGTCGTCGCTCAAGCGCTTCCTCCTTGTCCGGGTGGCCGCCAGCGCAGGTAGGGCTTGCGGGCGGCGGCGGCCTCGTCGAGGCGGCGCAGGGGGGCGTCGTGGGGGGCGCCGCGCAGCAGCTCCGGCTCCTCCTCCGCCTCGCGGGCTATCGCCAGCATCGCCTCGCAGAAGGCGTCTAGCGCCTCCTTCGCCTCTGACTCTGTGGGCTCCACCATCAGCGCCTCATCGACGATTAGCGGGAAGTAGATGGTGGGTGGGTGGAAGCCGTAGTCGATGAGCCGCTTGGCGATGTCCAGGGTCTTCACCCCTTTCGCCCGCCGGCTCGTCTTGGGCGGGGAGAACACGACCTCGTGCATGCAGCGGCGGTCGTAGGGAAGATGATAAGCGCGGCGCAGGCGGGTGAGGACGTAGTTGGCGTTGATCACGGCGTTATCGCTGATGGCGCGCAGCCCTTCGGCGCCCAGTGAGCGGATGTAGGTGAGAGCGCGGACCAGTACACCAAAGTTGCCGTGAAAGGCGGTGACCTTGCCGATGCTGCGCTCCGGCGCGGCCAGGCTGTACGACTCTCCGTCCGTCTCCACCACCGGCGCGGGCAGGTAGGGAGCCAGCTTGGCCTTGACGCAGACGGGGCCGGCGCCGGGGCCGCCACCGCCGTGGGGTGTGGAGAACGTCTTGTGCAGGTTGAGGTGCACCACGTCGAATCCCATATCGCCGAAGCGAGCGCGGCCCAGGAAGGCGTTCTGGTTGGCGCCGTCGCCGTAGAGGAGGGCGCCGTGCCGGTGCAGCGTCTGGGCGATTCGCTCGATGTTGGGATCGAACAGGCCGAGGGTCGAGGGCAGGGTGAGCATCATCGCCGCGACGCCGTTGTCCAGGGCGGACTCCAGGGCCGCCATGTCGGTGTTGCCATCGCGGTCGGAGGGGATGGTGACGACCTGGAAGCCGCACATGGCGGCGGTGGCCGGGTTCGTGCCGTGGGCGGAGTCCGGGATGAG
Source organism: uncultured bacterium (assembly GCA_965369585.1). Classification (GTDB taxonomy): domain Bacteria; phylum Chloroflexota; class Dehalococcoidia; order SM23-28-2; family RBG-16-64-32; genus JADFNQ01. The sequence goes on along the minus strand of CBDURB010000068.1, from coordinate 3,606 downwards.
CACCTTGCGCCGGGCCCCGATGCCATCGGGGCGGTCCTCCAGGAAGGCCTTGATCATGAGGATGCCGCACAGCTCTCCTTGCGCGCCCGCGGCGGGGGCCAGGGCGACGACATCCATGCCGGTGATGCCGGCGAGGGCCTGCTGGAGCTGGTGGAGGACGGCCAGCGCGCCCTGGACGGTGGCCTCCGGCTGGAGGGGGTGAGCGAGGGCGAAGCCGGGCAGCCAGCCGACGTCCTCGTTGACGGTTGGGTTGTACTTCATGGTGCAGGAGCCGAGGGGGTAGAAGCCGGTGTCCAAGCCGTAATTGAGCTTGCTCAGCCCCAGGAAGTAGCGGACCACCTGGTTCTGCGATAGCTCCGGCAGGTTGAGCTCCGAGCGCAGGAAGCGGGCGTCCGGCAGCGTCGCCGGCGGCACGTCCGGCTCCGGCAGCAGGACGCCCTTGCGCCCCGGCCGGCTCAGGTCGAACGTGAGGCCAGCGCCGATGTCCATCGCTTTCGGGTTGGTTTTGCTTCGCTCGGCGGTGGTCATTGCGCCGCCTCCGCCAGCGCTTCCACCAGACGGTCGATCTCCTCGCGGGTGTTCACCTCCGTGACGCAGAGGAGCATCCCGTTGTCCACCTGGTCGCTCACGTCCAGGCCGCCGATGATCCCCCTCTCCCGGAGCCGCGCCTGTATCTGCGGGACGGGGCGGGGGCAGTGGACGGTGAACTCCTTGAAGAAGGGAGCCTCAAATGCGAGCGAGTAGCCGGGCCCAGACGGGCCCCCGTCCGGGGGCAGGGCGGCGATGCGCTCCGCCGCGTAGTGCGCCCGGTGGTAGCAGGTCTCGGCGATGCGGCGCAGGCCGTGCTTGCCTACCGCGGCCAGGTATACGGTGGCGGCGAGCCCTACAAGCTGCTGGCTGGTGCAGATGTTGGAGGTGGCGCGCTCGCGCCGGATGTGCTGCTCTCGCGTCTGAAGGGTGAGGACGTATCCGGTGCGGCCGTCCAGGTCGCTGGTGCGGCCGACGATGCGGCCGGGCATCCGGCGCAGGTACTGCTGGCGGCAGGCGAACAGCCCCAGGTAGGGCCCGCCGAAGGTGACCGGCCAGCCCAGGCTCTGCCCCTCGGCGACGGCGATGTCGGCGCCGTAGTCGCCGGGCGGCGCCAGCAGCCCCAGCGAGATCGGGTCGGTCACGGCGATGAGGAGAGCGCCGGCGGCGTGGGCGGCCGTCTCCCGCTGCCAAACGTCCTCCAGGCAGCCGAAGAAGTTGGGGTGCTGGACGGCCAGGCAGGCGTGCTCCTGGCTGAGGTCGCCGTCCGACACCACGTCCACCGCCAGGTCACGGCCGCGGGCGTAGGTGCGCACTACGTCGGCGTAGGCCGGGTGGACGCTGTCCAGTACGGCGATGCGGTTGCGGCCGGTGACGTTGCAGGCCATGAGGCAGGCCTCGGCGAGGGCGCTGGCGCCGTCGTACATACCGGCGTTGGCCGCGTCCATGCCGGTCAGCTCGCAGGTCATGGACTGGAGCTCGAACATCGTCTGCAGGGTGCCCTGGCTGATCTCGGGCTGGTAGGGGGTGTAGGCGGAGTAGAACTCGGAGCGGCTTATGACGTGGCCGACGACGCTGGGGATGAAGTGGCGATAGGCGCCGGCGCCGAGGAAGCATCCGCCGGAGGCGGGGTCGCCTGCCTGTCCGTTGCCGGGGACCTGGTTGCGGGCGGCCAGGGCGGCCATCTCTCGCATCAGCTCCTGCTCCGGCAGCGCCGGTGGCAGGTCGAGGCCGTCGATACGCAGCTCCGGCGGGATGTCGGCAAACAGCTCGTCGGCGGTGGCGACGCCGACGGCGTCGAGCATGGCGCGGCGGTCTTCGTCGGTGTTGGGGATGTAGGGGTGGGGGGAGGTCATTCGGCCTCCTGCTCGATGAAGTCGCTGTACTGTTCGGCGGTCATGAGCTTCTCGATCTCGCCCTCGTCGGCCAGGCGCAGCTTCATAAGCCAGCCTTCGCTGTAGGGCGATTCGTTGATCAGCTCCGGCTTGTCGGCGAGGGCCCCGTTCGATTCGGCCACCTCGCCGCTGACGGGAGCGTACAGCTCGGACACGGCCTTGACGGACTCGATCTCCCCGAATACGGCGAGCTGGGAGATCTGCTTGCCGGGCGACGGCAGGTCCACGTAGACGACATCTCCCAACTGATCCTGGGCGTAGTCCGTGATGCCCACAGTGCCGATCCCGTCATCCACGCGTACCCACTCGTGTTCCTTCGTGTAGCGGAGGTCAGGGGGTATGACCAACTAAGCGTTCCTTTCCTCTGCGGCCCGAGGGCGCTTGTAGAACGGACGAGGCACCACCCGCGCCGGAAGGGGCCTGCCGCGGATGTCCACGATCAGCTCCGTTCCTTCCGCCGCCAACTCCGGTGGTACGAAGCCCATGGCGATGCTCCCGCCCAGGGTCGGCGAGTGGCTACCGCTGGTGACTTTACCTACCTGTTGGCCGGAACGCAAGATGGAGCAGCCCGGCCGCATTATGCCTCGCTCCTGGGCTTTCAGGCAGACGAGCGTACGCTGAAGTTGGCTCTCGCGGGCGCGCTGGAGCGCCTCACGTCCGAGGAAGTCGGCGCCGTCGTCCGTGGTCACGACCCAGCCCAACCCCACCTCAAGCGGGTTCACCGTCTCGTCCATGTCGTTACCGTAGAGGAGGAGTGACGCCTCCAGGCGCAGGGTGTCGCGGGCGCCGAGGCCGCAGGGGAGCACTTCCGCGTCCAAGAGGGCCCGCCAGAGGCGGGGGCCGGCGGCCGCCGAAGAGACGAGCTCCAATCCGTCCTCTCCCGTGTAGCCGGTGCGCGAGGCGAAGACGAAGGCGTTCTCCCACTCTATCTCGCCACAGGCGCGCGGCTTCAGGGACTTGATGAAATCGGGCTCCAGCACGCGGGCGAGCCGCTCCAATGCCTGGGGCCCCTGCACGGCGATCATGCAGGTGGAGGTGTGGCGGTCGGAGATCTCCACCCGGAAGCGGCGACCGTGCTGGCGGAGCCAGCCGCGGATCTTGCCGGCGTTGGAGGCGTTAGCCACGAGCAGATAACGGTCTTCCGCGAGGCAGTAGACGTAGACGTCGTCCATGATGCCGCCGTCGGGGCGGCAGGCGGCGGCGTAGTGGCCGCGGGCGGGCGAGAGGCGGGTCATGTCGTAGGTGCAGACGTAGCGGAGGAGGGCGGCGGCCTCCGGGCCGATGAGCTCCAAGCGGCCCATGTGGGAGACGTCGAACATGCCGGCGGCCTGCCGCACCGCCTGATGCTCTTCGATGATGCCGCTGTACTGCACCGGCATCTCCCAGCCGCCGAAGGGCACCATGCGGGCGCCCAGGAGCATATGCTCGGCGTGAAGGCAGGTGCGACGCAGGGTTTCGGCGGCGGGCTGGTCGGTCATCGTCCCTGCCTGTCCAGCGGTTCCCATCTGCGTTTCCCATCCTCCAGGCGCAGGCGTCCCAGGCCCGGGTAGGGCGCGTGCACGGAGACGATGAGCGCCCGCCGCTCCAGCGCCCGCTCGATGACGCGCTTCTTCGTCTCCAACGACACCAGGGGGAGGACGTCGAAGGCGGAGATCCAGGCGATGCGCTCCAGCATTACGGGGTG
>CBDURB010000067.1:0-6990 GCA_965369585.1 uncultured bacterium | reverse complement strand
CCGAACGATCAAACCCCAGACACAATGGCCACCGCACCATCAATAACCCAGATACGGAAAGCCCTTTGATCGTTCGCGTTCCTTGTCCCCTCTTCCCCTTCCTCGTATACTGAACCCACCTGGAGGTGGTCCCCCAATGGCAGTCGAAACCGGCACTATTACCGTCAAGCGCGGCCTGGCCCAGATGCTCAAGGGCGGCGTCATCATGGACGTCGTCACCCCGGAGCAGGCCAAGATCGCCGAGGACGCCGGCGCCTGCGCCGTCATGGCGTTGGAGCGCGTCCCCGCGGACATCCGCGCCGCCGGCGGCGTTGCCCGCATGGCGGACCCGGAGATCATCGCGCGCATCATGGACACCGTCTCCATCCCCGTCATGGCCAAGTGCCGCATCGGCCACTTCGTGGAAGCCCAGGTGCTGCAGGCGTTGGGCGTCGACTACCTCGACGAATCCGAGGTCCTCACCCCCGCCGACGAGGCGCACCACATCAACAAGCACCCGTTCAAGATCCCCTTCGTATGCGGCTGCCGCGACCTGGGCGAGGCGCTACGCCGCATCGGCGAGGGAGCGGCCATGATTCGTACCAAGGGCGAGGCCGGCACCGGCGACATCGTGGAGGCCGTCCGCCACATGCGCGCCGTCTGGGACGGCATCCGCCGGCTCCAGTCACTCCCCGAGGACGAGCTGCCGGCGGAGGCGAAGACCATCAACGCCCCGCTGGAGCCTCTCAAGGAGACGCGTGAGCTGGGTCGCCTGCCGGTCGTGAACTTCGCCGCTGGCGGCATCGCCACCCCCGCCGACGCCGCCCTCATGATGCAACTTGGCGCCGACGGCGTGTTCGTCGGCTCCGGCATCTATAAGTCGGACGACCCCGCGCCCCGCGCCCACGCCATCGTCAGGGCCGTGACCAACTACAACGACCCGGCCATCCTGGCTGAAGTCTCGCGCGGGCTGGGAGAGCCGATGAAGGGGCTTGCCGCGAAGGGATTGAGCCAGGAAGAGCTGCTAGCCACCCGCGGCTGGTAGCGGTCCCTTCTGCTAAGACGAATCTGACGTAGGGATGGCTTCCGCTACAAATATGCTGTCTACGTGCATCCGCGGCTAATTTAGACCATAGGGTCGTGAATACATCCGACACGCGATAGAATAGAAACCGAAGTGACAACCATAGGAGTCCTCTCCCTCCAGGGCGATTTCGTCGAACATCAAGCCGTCCTTCGCCGCCTCAGCACCGACGTGCGGCAGGTCCGCACGCCCGATGGCCTGCGCGACCTGGACGGCCTGATCATGCCCGGCGGCGAGAGCACCACCTTCTGCCGCCTGATACAGGACTTCAACCTCTACGACCCGCTGCGGGCCGTGATCAAGAGCGGCCTCCCAGTCTGGGGCACCTGTGCCGGCCTCATCATTCTCGCCCAAAGGGCCATTGACCTGGATTTCCCTACCCTGGGCGCACTGGACATCACAGTGCGGCGCAACGCATACGGCCGCCAGGTGGACAGCTTCGAGACCAACCTCTCCATCCCGGCCATCGCTGACGGATCGTCCCGGCCCTTCCACTCTGTGTTCATCCGCGCCCCCGTCATCGAGGAGGTTGGCGACGGCGTCGAGGTGTTGGCTCACCTGCCTGCGGACGCCGGACCTGCGGCCGCAAGCCCGGTGGCCCTGCGACAAGGCCCGATCATTGCCACCACCTTTCACCCCGAGCTCGCTGACGACGATCGCTTCCACCGCTACTTCCTGGACATCGTCCGTCAGCAGGGGAGAGGGTACACTTCAAAATGAGCCGCGCCCGGCACCCGCTGCCCACCGACCTCGTGGCCCTGATCACCCACGACGGACGCGTCCATCCCAACGAAGCCAAGACCTGGGATCGCATGGGCGCGGACGACAGTGGCCCGCATCCGCTCGGCACCGCCCTGGAGCAGTGGCTCTCCTTCGCCACCGGCAAACACACCTGGGTGAGCGTCCATGGCGCCACGATCCGCGGCCTCGTCTCCGCCCGTCGTCGTGCCAAACGTACCGTATGGGAAGTCGACTGCCTGATCAACGCCGACGATGACCAGTCCATATCCGGCTCGCTCCTGGAGCGGATGGCAGCAGATGTCGCCGGACAGGGGGCTGAACGCGTCTTCCTGCGCCTGGCAGCCGATAGCTGCGTCGTGGAGATCGCCCGTGGTGCCGGCTTCTTCACCTACGCCGAGGAAACCCTATACCGCGCTGAAAGCCCCCCTTCAGTCGAAGACCCTGACCTGCCGCTGCGGGCCGCATCCAGAGCCGACGCTTTCGGCATCTATCAGCTATACAACGCCGTGACACCCGCCAACGTGCGCGCCATTGAGGGCCTCACCTTCCGGGAGTGGCAGGCCGCTCGCGAGCCCTGGGGTGGAAACCCCAGCGACCTCGTATTGGAGGAAGACGGCATCATCACCGCTTGGCTGAGGCTGCTGCGCGGCAATGAGGGGCGCTTCGCCATGCTTGTGCACCCGCAGCGCCGTGACGCTGACGCCTTCCTGCACACAGCGCTGGCCCGCCTGAAGGGCTCTGGGACCATCCTCTGCCTGGCCTCCTCTCAGGGCGACTCGCTGTCAGGCCATCTGCGAAAGCTCGGCTTCTCCCCCGCAGGCGACTACGCATCGATGGCGAAGCGGCTTGCCAAACACGTTGGAGAGCTGGCGGCGAAGACGATAGGCACTACCGTAACTGCGAGCTGATTCATGCTGAACATCACCGACGACCTCGACGCCCTCATCGACGTTCTGCCGCCGCATGCCGCGGAGGCTCTTCGCCAGCGTTCCAACAACTTCGATCTGCTGGAGATCGTGCTCGACCTGGGGCGGCCACCGGAGGCTCGTTACTCCGACGAGGAGATAGTACTGAGCGACCGCGATGTTTCCCAGGAAGACATCGAATACGTAATATCACGCATCAGCGAGTTCACCGCCGACAACCGGGCCGGCATAGAGCGCACCCTTCACCGCATCTCTTGCATCCGCAACCGGCAGTCGCGCGTCGTCGGCCTTACCTGCCGCGTGGGGCGAGCCGTCTTCGGCACCATCCGCATCATCGAGGACCTGGTGCGGGACGGGAAGAGCGTGCTTCTGCTGGGCCGTCCCGGCATAGGCAAGACGACGATGCTGCGAGAGGTCGCCCGCTACCTCGCCGACGAGATGAACCGGCGCGTCGTGGTGGTGGACACCTCCAACGAGATCGCCGGCGATGGCGACATTCCCCACCCGGGCATCGGCAGCGCCCGCCGTATGCAGGTGCCCGCACCCTCCTTGCAGCACCAGGTGATGATCGAGGCGGTGGAGAATCATATGCCTGAGGTCATCATCATTGATGAGATCGGCACTGACCTAGAGGCCGCAGCCGCCCGTACCATCGCCGAGCGCGGCGTCCAACTCATCGCCACCGCCCACGGCAACACCCTTGAGAATCTCATCATGAACCCCACCCTATCCGACCTCGTCGGAGGAATCCAATCTGTGACTCTGAGCGATGAGGAGGCCAGGCGTCGCCGCACCCGGAAGGCGATCCTGGAGCGGCGCGCCCCGCCCACCTTCGATACCTTGGTCGAGATTCAGTCCTTCTCCCGCGTGGCGGTTCATCGGGACGTCGCCGAGGTGGTAGACGCCGTCCTCCGCGGCTACGAAGTTCCCGCCGAGATCCGCGACCTGGACGCGGAGGGTACCGTCAAGACCGTGAGCGCCCCATCGGGAGGCCAGCGCTCCCTGGAGCGGCGTGGCTCTCCGGCGACGGTTACCGCCATCGGCACCACCGCCGGCCGTGAGCGCCGCATCTTCCCCTTCGGCGTGTCGCGCCAGCGCCTGGGGCAGGCGCTGCGCCAGACCGGTTTCGCGGGCACGATCGTGGACAGCCTTGACGAGGCCGACGCGCTGATTACGCTGCGCTCCTACCACCGGCGCAAGCCCCAGACCCTCCGCGACGCCGAGGATCGCAGTCTCCCCATCTACGTCGTCAAGAGCAACACCGTCTTCCAGCTTGAGCACTGCCTACTCTCCATGCGCACCGAGAAGGCCGGCGACCCTGTCGTGGCCGCCCTGCGAGAGGCGGAGGAGGCGATCGGCCAGGTGATGACCGGAAACGACGCTATCGACCTCACCCCGCAGAACGCCTACATCCGGCGGCTGCAGCACATGCTGGCTCAGCGCTACAATCTTTCGTCCCGCAGCATGGGCAAGGACCCCTACCGGCAGGTGCGCATCCTTCCCGGCGAGATGGACTGACGGTGTCCCCGCAACTCCACCGCGGCACCCTGGTCACACTCGAGGGCGGAGAGGGCTCCGGCAAGTCCAGCCAGGCCGACGCGCTCGCGACGCTCATGCGAGAGCATGACTACGATGTCACTATCACCCGCGAGCCCGCCGGTACGAAGCTCGGCGAGATCGTGAAGGGAATATTTCAGCGAGGCGTCACCGTGACCCCGGGGGCGGAGCTATTGCTCTTCGAGGCGGCCCGCGCGCAACACGTACAGGAGGTGATTCAGCCCGCTCTGGAGAGCGGCAAGGTGATCCTCTGCGACCGCTACACGGACTCCACCCTGGCCTATCAGGGATATGGTCGCGGTCTTAGCCTGGACCACCTACGCGCCGTCAACCACATCGCCACCGGCGGGCTACCTCCCCACTTCACTATCCTGCTGGACCTGCCACCGGAGATCGGCCTTGCCCGCAAGGACCACGAACCCCTTGGCGACAGTATCGGCAAGGAATCGCTTGAGTTCCACCAGAGGGTGCGTGCGGGATACCTGGAGCTGGCGCAGCGGGAGCCGAAACGCATGGTCGTAGTGGATGCGTCGCTACCGAAGGATCAGGTCACGCAGGCCGCCTGGCAGCACCTGCAACGGTTCCTGGACCACCTCCTATAGAGGGAAAGCAGGGCGGCCCCAGCGCTATTGCTGGGGCCGCTTTACTGCGGGTCGCCGCACCTCCCATTGGGCTCGTCAATCACTCAAACTCGCGACTACCGCACTTGTATACCCGTGTTGCCATTCTGGTATCACAGGGCATCGCTTGTCAATACGAACCGCTACATACTCTCTTCACTGTTCCTTAACTTCTCGCTGCCGCCAAACCTGATCGCGCCTTCTTGCTGACCGCCAGGCGCGATGCTAGGATGACTCTATCGTCGATTGCGAATCTATCAGGCCGCGCAGATGCCGCCTTCATCCATATCAGTACGCGTTCCCGCCACCAGCGCCAATCTAGGTCCCGGCTTCGACTGCCTGGGGCTGGCGCTGGACGTCTGGGCCACCATCACTCTGTCTACGAAGGCGTCCCCGGGCGATCACCCTCTGGCCCGCATGGCCGATAACGCCGCTCGCGCTCTCTTCGCCGCCGCCGAACTGCCGCTTCCCCCCGGCTACGCAGCCACTTACGAAGGTTCTATCCCTATCGCACGTGGGCTGGGCGCCTCCGCCATCGCCCGCGCCGGCGGCGTCCTCGCCGCCAACGCCCTCGCCGGTGACCCGTTCGACCGCGAGCATCTCCTATTCCTGGCAGCGGAGCTGGAGGGCCACGCCGATAACGTAGCACCAGCGCTGTTCGGTAGCCTCCAGGTGGTAGTACGAGGCCGCCAGAAGATCACCCGTATAGGCGTGCCTCTGCCGGAAGGGCTCAAGGCCGTCCTTCTGGTGCCTGAGCTGAGCATGCCCACCCAGAAGAGCCGCAAGCTCCTTCCTCAATCGCTTTCGCGGGCTGACGCGGTGCACAACGCCTCCCGCGCCGCCTTGCTCGTCGCCGCCCTGGGCCAGGGTCGGTTCGACCTCCTGGATGAGGCGACGAAGGACCGGCTTCACCAGCCGGCCCGCGCCAAACTGCTTCCGGGAATGTACAGCATCTTCGATGCGGCCAAGGCGGCCGGCGCCCACTGCGCTTACCTCTCCGGCGGCGGCTCTACGATCTGCGCCCTCTGCAGCGACAACGAGCAGGGGATCGCGGACGCGATGCTAGAGGCCGCCAGCAGCCGCGAGGTGACGGCGGAGACGCTGATCACCACCCCCACGGAGCGGGGCGCGGAGATCGTGGAGACGAACTAGGTGGCGCTCATCGTCCAGAAGTACGGCGGCACCTCGGTCGCCGACGCCGAGCGTATCCAGAGCGTGGCCGGCCGCATCGCCCGGCAAACGGAGGCGGGAGACCGGCTGGTGGTCGTCGTCTCCGCCATGGGAGACACCACCGATGAGCTGCTGGCCCTGGCTGACCAGATGACCGATGAGCCGGAGGAGCGGGAGCTGGACCTTCTCCTCTCCACGGGGGAGATCGTATCCTCAACGCTACTGGCGATGGCGCTGAAGCATATCGGCCATCCGGCGATCGCTCTGTCCGGCGCTCAGGCAGGCATCGGCACGGACAAGCGCTACGGGCGGGCCCGTATCCTGAAGGTGGACCCGCACCGCGTAGAGGCGGCGCTGAAGCGTGGCAACGTGGTGATCGTGGCCGGGTTCCAGGGGACGACGGAGGAGCTGGACGTTACCACCCTGGGCCGCGGCGGCTCCGACACTACCGCCGTCGCCCTGGCGGCGGCGCTCAAGGCGGAGCGCTGCGAGATCTACACCGATGTCGACGGCATATACACGGCCGACCCCCGCATCGAGCCCAGGGCGTCCAAGCTGGAGTCGGTCAGCTATGAGGAGATGCTAGAGCTGGCCAGCTACGGGGCGAAGGTCCTGCACCCACGGGCGGTGGAGCTTGGCGCCCTATTTCAGGTACCGATCCTGGTGGCCTCCAGCTTTGTGGAGACGCCCGGCACGCTCATCGGAGGTGCGAGCATGATGGAGCAACGGAACAAGGTGACGGGCATCGCCGGGGACACGGACGTGGCCCGCATCACGATACGGGGGGTGCCGGACCAGCCCGGCATCGCGGCGCGGCTGTTCGCGCCGCTGGCGCAGGCGGGGATCAGCGTGGACACGATAGTCCAGAACGCGAGCGTGGAGCGGCTGACGGACCTGACGTTCACGGTGGCGC
>CBDURB010000066.1:0-7092 GCA_965369585.1 uncultured bacterium | reverse complement strand
ACGCTGATGAACTCGTCCGCCCGCCGGCCACGCTGCTTCATCGACGCGCCCACGGCGTCAAACTCGTCCTGGGACCAACCCAGCCCCAGCCCTAGCCGTAATCGGCCGCCCGACAAGACATCCAGAGTGGTGAGTCTTCGGGCAAGCATCACCGGATTGTAGTACGGCATGTCGAGGATGCTGGTGCCCAGGGCGATGTGGCTCGTCTGTCCGGCAACAAACGTCAACGCCTCGAGTGGGTCCAGGACGGTCTTGTATGCTTCGGGGAGCGAGCCGTCAGGAGTGGCCATGTAGGGGGTCTGCGGCTCGATCGGGTAGAGCAGACGTTCCGTAACCCAGACGCTGTCATAGCCAAGCTCCTCGGCCCGCTGGGCTACCCGAACGATAGCTTCGGGACCGGCCGCCGGACCGATCTGGGGTAAATTGAATCCTAACCTCATCGTGGTGGCCCTTTCTAACTAAATGCCCCGGCTGCCTAGGCCTCCGGTGCGCTCTCAATTAATAAGTTGTCTTGTAACAGGTTATCCTGACGGGCGCCTCCAGGCTAGCGCCTCACTCGTGCCCTATCGTCCGTCCCGGCGCGATCCGGTCCCGCAGCAGCCGCTTCACCTCGCCCGCCTCAGGCATCACCTTCGTCTCGCGGTTGGTCGCCAGCGTCTCCCCGTCCAGCCTCACCTCGAAGATGCCGCCGGAGCCCGGCACCAGCGCCACCTCGCCCAGCTCCTTCTCGAAGCTGCTGAGCAGCTCCTGGGCCAGGTAGGTCGCGCGCAGCATAAACCGGCACTTGGTGCAGTAGTGTATCTCGATGCGCGGCGACGCCATCTCAGCCTATCGCGACTATACGAGCTGGAAGGAGTAGGCGTGGTTGGCCAGCAGGGCGGCGGCGTAGACCACGGCGATGCTGATCAGGAGCGTCAGCGAGCTGACGATTATGGAGACCCGCCGCAGGCCCGCTGCCTCGGCCGAGTCGCCCAGCATCTCCTCCTGAAGCCGCAACTGTTTGGGCCCGATGACGAAAGTGTGCACGGCGGTGAGGATGACCATCAGCCCCACCAGCACCATCTTCGTGGAGAATATCTGGAAGTAGCGGTATTCGGTGTCCCAAACGTGGCCGAACTCGTCTGCCTGCTGGAACAGGTTGGATACGCCGCTCAGGACGATGATCGCCATTGCGGCCCAGGCCAGCCAGCCGAACCGGGTCACGATGATCCTCAGCACCTGCAGGCGCACGGCGGGGTCCTCGATGACCCGCACGGCTGGGACCGTCACCAGAAACATAAAGAACTGCGGCCCTAACCAGACCGTCACCGCAACGATGTGTATCCAGGGCGTTATGGCTTCGCTCATCTGTACCTCTCTCTAGAGGATCGGCTTGATCGAAATCGCCTGATCGCGCTCCGGGCCCACGGACACTAGGTGCACCGGCGCCTCCAGGAGCTCTTCGATACGCCGCACGTAGGCGCGGGCGTTTTCCGGTAAGTCCTTGAAGCGTCGGGCGGTTGACGTGTCCTGCTGCCAGCCGGCCAGCTCCTCGTAGATGGGCGTGGCCCGGGCTAGCGCTCCCCGGCTGGCGGGCAGAGAGTCGGTCCGCTCTCCCTCCAGCTGGTACTCTGTGCACACCTTGATCGTGGGCAGCTGGTCCAGCACGTCCAGTCGGGTCAGGGCGATGGCGGTGACCCCGTTGAGGCGGGCCGTGTAGCGCGCGGCCACCGCGTCAAACCAGCCGCAGCGGCGTGGCCGGCCGGTAGTAGCGCCGTACTCCGGGCGCGGCCCCCCTTCCCGCAGCAGCGTGCCCGTCTCGTCCGTCAGCTCGGTAGGCATCGGCCCGGCGCCCACGCGTGTGTTGTACGCCTTGTACACCCCCAGGACGCTATCGACATTCGTCGGCCCGATCCCTATGCCTATACCCGCTCCCCCCGCCAGCGATGACGGCACCGAGGAGGTGACATACTCGTAGGTGCCGGCGTCCAGGTCCAGCAGCGACCCCTGTGCTCCTTCCAGCAGCACCGTATCGCCGCGGCCCATCGCCTCCTGCACCAGCGCTGCCGTATCCGTCACGAACGGCGCCAGCCGCGAGCCGTATTCGGCGTATTCGGCGTGCACCCGCTCTGTGGACAGAGGCTCGGCCCCGTACAGCTTCTCCAGCGTGGCGTTCTTGTACGGCACCAGGAAAGAGAGCAGCTCAAGCAGCGACTCCTTGTCCATGAGATCGGCGATCCGTACGCCGGCGCGGCCCACCTTGTCCACGAAAGCCGGCCCCACGCCGCGTCCCGTCGTCTCGATCGCCGCCTTTCCCCGTAGCTCTTCGTCCGCCCGCTCGATGATCGGGTGCCAGGGCATCAGCACCTGGGCGCGATCGCTAAGGAACAGCCGGCCCTGGACGGAGACGCCGCGAGACTGGAGCTCCTCGATCTCCGCCAGCAGCACCGGCGGGTCGATGACCAGGCCGTTGCCGATGACGCAGACCTTGTCGGGGTAGAAGATCCCCGCCGGCACCAGGTGGAGCTTGAACTCGCCCAGCTCATTGACCACGGTGTGACCGGCGTTGTTGCCGGCTGAGTACCGGGCCACTACCTGGGCCTTCTGCGCCAGCAGGTCTACGACCCTGCCTTTCCCCTCGTCCCCCCACTGACCGCCTATCACTACGATAACTGGCATAAAATTATCCCGACGCGTCGGGACTCCTTTCCTCACCCGTCAGTCCGCAGGGGAGTATAGGGGCAGCGCGGCGGCGGGTCAAGCCTTAGTTGTCGTCTGACACGACTACGAGCGGCCTGTCAGCGGCACACACCGGACCGGTCGCGTTAACCATGGCCACGCTGGCCGGGGTTGGGCGCAAGCTCGTGTCTGGGAGTCCTGGCTGAGCCCACGGGTGCGCCCTCTCGCATATCGGAAGTATGGGCCGAGTTACTGCTCTCCCTCTAATTACCGAGAGGGTGAATCGGGCAGACAGGGATGCAGGGGGGGTGCGAACCTGGCTCAGATAGGAACCTCTCGTACCCTGCCGTTGTAGAACTGCTAGAATAGGCGCATTAGCAGGGGGGACACGAATGCTCAGGAAAGTCCCGGCTCTCACTATCCCGCTCGTAATGCTGATCCTCGTTGCCTGTGAGTCTCAGGATGCCAGCCCCCCGTCAAACGACTCGACACCTGAGCCGGAAACAGAGGCCTTGCCTGCTTCCAAGTTGCTGCTTTTGGACTGGGGCAGCAGCACGCTGCGACCCATCGACCCGGCTACCGGCCAAGACCTCCCTGGCTATGAGCCGTTTGACATGGGTCACTGGGCTACCTCCCTTATTTCACCGGACGGCCAGATGCTGGCGGCTGTCATTGGGCCTACGCAGGAGGCCAGCAGCGGGAGGTTGCACTTATTCGACTTGGACGCCTGGCGCGAGACATTCCAGTTGGACGAACCCCCCGGCAGCATCCATCCGTTCGCCTGGAGCCCTGACAGCGCCCGCCTCTTCGCTGTAGCAGAGAAGCAACTATGGGTGGTGGATGTCCATCAAGAAGCCGCCCGCCCTCTCGCCGACTTTGACTTTTGGATGGACGACCTCAAGGTATCTCCCGACGGCGAGACGCTTTACCTCTTCGCCTTCGACCAGTCTGACCCTACCGCCTTCATGGTCAGGGGCGACCCGTTCCTGGTTGCTGTGGACGCCGACACGGGGAAAATAGAGGGCCAGGTAGCCTTGCCAGGCGTGCTCGTGGGCCAGCGTCATGAGGAAGGGCCTGATGGCGAATTCTACGCCGTTTATCTTCCCGCCCGCGCCATGTCGTCCGACGGCAGCCGCTACTACATCGTCCACCCAGACAGTGAACAAGTGACCATCGTTGACTTGGAAAACATGGCGGTGGAACAGACAGTGGAGGTTGCAACCCGACAGTCTCCGCTGGAGCGCTTGGGTTCTAGTATCCTGGGCCTATTCCTCAGCAGCGCCGAGGCGAAGGGCGGCTTGAATGTCGGGAGGCAGGCGCTCCTCTCGCCGGATGGTCGCTGGCTGTACATCACCGGTGTTGAAGATGCCGCACCGGATATTCCGCCCAATGGTAGGAAGCCCCTCGGTCTGAAGGTCGTGGACACGCAGACGATGGACGTGGTGTACGAAGAGGAGAGCATCGGTAGTATAGCTTTGTCACCCGATGGCCGCTGGCTCTTCGGGACGGGCTGGGCCTACGAATACACCCAAGTCGCCGCCAACGAGTTCAAGTCGGACGATTTCCAGGGCTGGGGGCTGAAAGTCATCGACGCTCGCTCGCCCGCGCTCGTCGCCCACATCAACCCAGACGGCATCTACGAGCAGATGGCCGTTAGCGCCGACGGGCGGTACGTCTATCTGGTAGCAGGAGCCTGGGCTGAAGAGGCGGGGCGGAATCAGGGACGCTGCTCAGCGCCATGCCAGCTAATCAACGTGTTCGACGTAGAAGGCCGTCAGGTCGTCGCCGAGAGGCAGATTTCCTCGTTCTCTGCCGAGCTTATTAGCTCCTACGATGGGCGGTAGATGTCGGCTCAGCTCTTCAGTCGGCGTCTCCTCTCACTTTGTTATGCGGACACACGCTACGACCCGTCGTCTTGTCGCCTTTGCCAACTTTCCCTGCGCCTGATACCCTAGCAAGGCCGAGAGACGTAGCCTGCGAGGTGCCCCATGACTGATCCTATCGATTACTCCAAACTAGAGTCCGCCATCGGCCTCAACTGGTATCAGGTCGACCCCGACCTGAAAGCGCTGATGGACCGCTACCTGTCGCCCGACGACCGCGGCTGGGCCGAGGAGCGGCTGCAGCACTGGGGCGAGATATGCGGCGGGCCCATCGCCGCCAACGCCGAGGTGATAGACCGCAACCCGCCGCAGCTTGAGCGCTACGACGCCTGGGGCAACGAGACCAACCGCGTTGAGCACCACCCGGACACCATCGATACCAAGCGCTACATATGGGAGGAAGGCCCCCACGCCCTGGAGGCGGCTGGCAAGGAGGTGCCGCCCGTCCTGAGAAGCGCCTTCACCTACCTCCTCAGCCAGTCGGACACCGGCATGGTCTGCTCCACCGGCATGACTGACGGCGTCGTCGACCTCGTCGACCGCTACGCGCCAGCCGGCATCCGAGAGGAGCTGATGGCCCACCTGATGGCGGCCTCCTACGATGACAGCTGGGACGGCGCCATGTTCATGACCGAGATACGCGGCGGCTCCGACCTCGCCACCACGGATACGACGGCCAAACAGGTGGACGAGCGCACCTGGCTGCTCAACGGCTCCAAGTGGTTCTGCTCCAACGTGGACGCCAAGGCGATCGCTACCCTCGCCCGGCCGGAGGGTTCCGATCCCGGCCTGCGCGGCCTCGCCCTCTTCGTCGTCCCCGTTACCCGTGCCGACGGCTCCCCTAACGGCATCCACATCAAACGCATCAAGGACAAGCTGGGCACCCGCTCCGTGCCCACCGCCGAGGTCGATTTCGTCGATGCCGAGGCCTTCATCCTTAGCAACCCCAAATCTGACTCCTCGGAGTCGCGGGGGTTCAACCGGATGATGAGCATGGTCAACGGCTCGCGGCTGGGCGTGGCCGCCATGGGGCTGGGCATCGCCCGCCGCTGCTTCCTGGAAGCGGCGATCTACGCCGCCCATCGTGAGGCCTTCGGGCGCCGGCTGGACGAGCTGCCCCTGGTCCAGGAGACGCTCCTCCAGATGGCCGTCGAAGTCGAGGCCGCCGCCGCTGCCGTGTTCGAGACCTCGTCTCTCGCCGGGCGCCATGGCGACGAGGAGGCGCGGCGGCTGTACCGCATCATGGTGCCCCTCTCCAAGTTCCGCGCCGCCCGCTGCGGCCTGGAGATCGCCAGCCAGGGGCTGGAAGTACTCGGCGGCAACGGCTACATCGAGAGCTGGCCCCTGGCACGCCAGTTCCGCGACGCCCAGTGCCACACCATCTGGGAGGGCACGGAGAACATCATCTCCCTGGATGTCCTCCGCGCCATCGCCAAAGAGCACGCCCACGACGCCCTCCTGGGTCGCGTCGACGAGGCGCTGGCTAAGGCCGATCACCCGGCCCTGGCCTCCGTCCGCGGCGCCGTCGAGGGCGCCCGCGCCGAGGCTGTCGAGGCGCTCGGTGTTATCGCTTCCCTCCCCAACGACCTGCAGCTCCTGCACGCCCGCCGCCTGACCGCCCTCCTCGCCGATCTCATCCAGGCGGCGTTGCTCACCGAGGCGGCGGCGGATGAGCTGGCCAGGGACGGCTCCGCCCGCAAGGCGGCGGTCGCCCAGCTGTTCGTCCGCGAGCATCTGGCGGATCGCCGGCTGCGTGGCATCTCCGGAGACCGCTCCGTTTTGGAGCTCTTCGGCCCCGTCACCCGCCACGAGCGGCTGGAGCCGGAGGCGCTGGCCGCCGCGAACTAGGGGAGGGCCTGTTGGGCAAGCTCGAGATAGTGCGCTCGCTGTTCGAGTACAGGGTACGACGATTACACTTCTCTACGCTATGAGGTAAGGTTACCGCTGGCCGCATAGGTTACTCCCCGCACACACAGTAAGAGGCCCTAGACAAGAAGTCCGGGGCCTCTTGCGTTGCCTGTCTACTCTTGGCCGTTGCCGCTCGGCTTCGGGGTGCTCTTCCAGTATCGCCAATACCAGTGTCTACCGCGCTGAACGGACTCAACCCCCCAACGCAGCTTGGCGCGCTTGATGGCGCACTCCGGAAGGCCGAGGGTAACGTTCATTGGTGCCGAACCGTCTCTACATATACCGTTAGTACAAAGGGGGCAAACAATGAGTTTGAATCGGATCGGCTGGGGGGTTGGTGCCCTACTCGCTTTAACAGGGGCCGGAGTCCTGGGTGCGGTAGTTTTTCGCAGGCACAGCAAACTACCCGTGCGGGCGTCACCGCCTAACGAAATGGGGTCTATAGCAATGGCTAAGACTAAAGAAGGGAAGAAGGTTATTCCCGTGAAGGCATACACATACACCCGCAACGGGAAAAAGGTCAAGGTTTCCCCGCACAGGCGCTCGACTCCAGATTAGTCGGGGTTCTGGCGGGGTCTTTCTTTGCCTACCGCCCCTTGTACTCCGGCTTCCGCTTCTGCGCGAACGCCGTCGGCCCCTCGCG
>CBDURB010000065.1:0-7094 GCA_965369585.1 uncultured bacterium | reverse complement strand
ACTGGGTATTCGGCATCGTCCAGGGCGATTTTGGCGAGTCCATAACCGAGAGCGGGCTCCCCGTCACCACTGAGCTCGGACGGCGGCTTCCTATCACCGTTGAGATCCTCGTCATGTCGGTCGTCCTTTCTATCGTCCTGGGCGTCCCTCCCGGCATCCTCTCCGCCATCCGCCCGGGCACTCCCATAGACTTTATAGCGCGTCTCGGCAGCGTTGTTGGGCTATCCATACCCAATTTCTGGCTGGGCACACTCGTCATCACCTTCGGCCTCGTCTGGTTCGGCTGGACCCCACCCCAGTTTGGCCGTGGCTACGTCCCCTTCTATGATGATCCCTGGGTTAACCTTCAGCAGTTCTTCTTCCCCTCCTTGGTCCTGGCTACCGGCATAGCCGCGGGCATCATGCGCTTGACCCGCTCCTCCATGCTGGAGGTCCTGCGAAACGACTACATCCGCACCGCCTGGTCCAAGGGGCTGCGGGAGAGGACTGTGGTCATCCGTCACGCCCTCAAGAACGCCCTCATTCCCGTCGTCACCGTCGTCGGCCTTTCAATCGGGGCCCTGATCGGCGGTACCGTACTCGTAGAGACGGTCTTTGCCCTCAACGGCGTCGGCTTTTGGGTGGTGTCGTCGGTCATCCGCAGAGACATCTTCGTCGTAATGAGCCTGACCCTTATCTTCGCCACCACATATGTGGTGGCGAACCTGGTTGTGGATATCGCCTACGGCTGGCTTGACCCCAGGATCCGTTACGGCTAGAGGCTGGCATGGCTAGGCAAGTCGCTGTTCCCCTGGAACTGGAAGAAGAGGCAAAGATTCAGCGTCCCCCCCTGGGGCGAAGGCTCCTCAACCTGGCCCGGCAGCATCCCCTGGGCCTGTTCGGACTCGTCACCGTCGCCATCCTCTTCTTCGCCGCCATCTTCGCCGACCTCATCGTCCCCTATGACCCTCAGGCGATCGATAGGGAGGCCCTCCTGGCCGGGCCCTCCTCTAGCCACCTCTTAGGCACCGACCGGCTGGGCCGCGATGTCCTCAGCCGCACCATCTTCGGGGCGCGCATATCGCTCTTTATCGGACTCGTCTCCGTTGTCTTCGGTGTCACTATCGGCTCTTTCCTGGGGATCATCTCCGGCTACCTGGGACGGTTCGTGGACAGCGTCATCCAGCGCTCCGTCGACATCCTCCTCGCCTTCCCGGCGATCGTTCTGGTGCTGGCGGTCGTCACCGTAATCGGCGACGAGGATTCCGCCGTCCGCGTGTTCCTGGCGGATAACACGCTCATTCCCGAGGACAGCTTCCTGGGCATCCCCTTCTTCTTGGACATCTTCATCATCTCCCTTGCCATCGGCGTGGCAGTCGTCGCCGGCGTGACAAGGATTGTACGCGGGGCCGTGCTCTCTCTCAAGGAGAACGTCTACGTCGAGGCGGCGCGGGCCCTTGGCGCCAGCGACGCCCGTATCATGTTGCACCACATCTTCCCCAACGTCGTCGCCCTGGTGGTGATCCTGGCCAGCATCACCCTTCCCATCGCCATAATTGCGGAGGCCGCCATTA
Source organism: uncultured bacterium (assembly GCA_965369585.1). Classification (GTDB taxonomy): domain Bacteria; phylum Chloroflexota; class Dehalococcoidia; order SM23-28-2; family RBG-16-64-32; genus JADFNQ01. The sequence goes on along the minus strand of CBDURB010000065.1, from coordinate 5,541 downwards.
GCTTCCTGGGCGTCGGCGTGCCGGTGCCCACCCCTTCCTGGGGCGCCGATCTAACCGGCCCCAACCGCGCGACCGCCCAGACCGGCGCCTGGTGGCCAGTCTTCTTCCCTGGTCTCGCCCTGAGCCTGGTGGTGCTGGGGTTCAACATGCTGGGTGACGCCTTCCGCGATATATCGGATCCGCGTCTCCGCGGCGCTCTAGGCTCCGGTAGTGGCGGCGGGAGCAGAACCGGCGGAATCTAGCCGCTCGCCGCACCGCCCTCAGTCACGTCCTGCCGCGGGAACCCCTCAATGCGAGCCACGTCTTCGCCCGCCGGCCGGCGCTCTAGTCGCTAGTCGGAAACGATTTTGATCGCCCGCTCCGGACAGTTCGCCACCGCCAGCCGCGCCTTCTCCTCCAGCTCCTTCGGAACGGCGCCATCTTCCTTCTCGTGAGAGTAGCCGTACTCATCGAGATCGAATAGCTCCCGCGCGACGGTGTTGCAGCGATTGTGCCCCTGGCACTTGTCGTTGTCGACTTTGATACGCACTATCCGAACACCACCGGCATCGAGCGCGGGCCGCGGACCTGTCCGCCCGCCCACGTAACGTTTTCGGGATCCTCCAGCCTGAAGTCCGGTATACGAGCGAGCCACTCCTGTAGCGCCACCCGCATCTCCATGCGCGCCAGGTTGGAGCCAGCGCAGCGATGTATGCCGGCGCCGAAGGCGATGTGTGGGTTCTCAGCCCGGTCGATGATCACCTTATCCGGGTCCTTGAACCTCTCAGGGTCACGGTTGGCGGCGGGGAACGACATCAACACCTTATCGCCCGCCGACATCTTTCGACCGTTGTACTCGTAGTCCTTGGTCAGGACGCGCGCCATCGTGACTGGCGCGTACGCCCTTAGCAGCTCCTCCACTCCTGTGTCCATGAGCTCCGGCTCAGCCACGAGCCGTGCTCTGTCCTCGGGATGCTGGGCAAGGTGCCAGAGCGCAGACCCGATGGAACTCCAGGTCGTGTCGATTCCAGCGAGGAGAATCAGGAAGCAGGTCCCGAGCACGTGCTGGTCCGGCACCGGCTCACCCTCGACCTTCGCCTGCAACAGATAGCTGATGAGGTCATCGCCCGGGTTCTCTTTCTTCTCGGTTAGCTGCTGCCAGAGGAACGTGAGGATCTTGTTTCTCGCTTCAGCCGCCATCGCGAAGTTCCGGAGACCAAACTCCAGGAACTCCTGGACCCACTGCGTGAACGTGCCGGACATCTCTGATGGGATTCCCAGCATCTTTGCGATAACGTACGGGGGTATCTGCTGCGCGTAGTCGGCGGCCGCGTCGGCGCGTCCCTTATCGATGAAGCCATCGATAAGGGATCGACAGTGGTCCCGCGTTACAGGTATCCACTTCTCAACCGACTTAACGGAGAACGGCGGCAGGAGGAGGCGTCGAGTCCAGGTGTGCTCGTAGCCGTCAGACGAAATCGGCGGGGCGCCGACACCAAGGAAGGATTGTCCTTCCCCGGTCGGCACAAACCCCTCCGGCGGTTCGATTGGCACCACCAGTGGATTCGCCGAAGAGAAGTGCTCGACGTCCTGAGCGATCGCGAAAACGTCCTCAAGCTTCGTCGGCATCCAGGAAGAGCCCCAGCGTTCCGTATGCGCTATCGGGCATTTCCCTCGCAGGCCGTCCCAGACCGGAAACGGGTCCTTAATGTACTCCGGGTCGAAGATATCGTAGTCGGTGGCCCAATCTTTGATCGGTTCAGTCGTCACAGTATGGTGGCCCTCCTTTAGCAAACGCTAAGTTAGCGTCTGCACGCCGGAGTGTCAAGACGCCACCGGCTCGGAATCCGCCAGGTGCTCTTGCTACCTATGGATAATGCAGGCCGCGCAGTGACTCGAACTACACGCGTGTCTGCGCTCCACCTATCCGCACCGGGTCCCTGCTGGGATTTGGGTCGCGAATCGTAGACGCCGTGCCTGCGCCATCTCCGTCGCCACACTTCCCCTAGGTGGCGAATCCGTGGGGCACATCCTTAATCGCGTTGCCCTCGATAACCCCGCACCGGCTACCCCGAATGCTCAGCGCCTGCTAGTTGGCCGCTGCCGGAATTCAGCGAAGTACCAACTCTCTCAATCGATCCTTACCTCTGGCATAGGTACGATAAACTTGCCTCCTCGTCTCCGCCACTTCTCCTCCCGACGCCGAAACTCATCCATGAAAGCCCAGGCCAGCACCAGAAAGTAGTCAGGGTTATCTTTCCTCGCTTCCTCTTCGCTAACCACTGGAATACCACTACCGGCGCAATACTTGCCCCATTTCCTACGATTGATGTCAGCTATGGCAAGAATATGCTCTGGCCCGAAGCCACAGTACTGTAGTGTGACATTACCTTTGGTGGATGCGGCGTAACCATAGACCTTCTTGCCCTCTGAGGTGATGTCCCCCACGATTTTCACTAGTTGATCTCTAATAGCCTCAACGCGCTCAGCAAACTCATCGTATGGATGTCGTGTATCCAGCCCTATAGCCTCTTCCCATCGCCGCAGGGCTATCATCATCGGGGATGGGGAGCGTTCCCGCCCCATATAGACCCGGATGCTGCCCGCGTTAACGTCATTAATCTCAGCATCAAACATCTTCAACCCATGCTTGGATACGATGAAGTCCAGGCTTCGTAGAGAATGGTACGCTAGATGCTCATGACACACGTTATCGAAAGCGTTCTGGAAGAGCATTAATGGCAGGTAGCTGATCTGGATTGTGAACACACCATCATCCGCCAGTATGTCAGCTACGTCCGAAACGAACTGATGTGGATCTTCCAGGTCATAGAACATAGCTATAGCGGTAACTATCTTGGCCTTGTCGGCTTTTTCAGGGTAAGCCTGGCGGCTAAAGTAATCGCTAATGATATGGTTGCCGCCCCTCTCGGCATCCTCACGGAGATTCAGTGCCGGCTCAAAGCCGATCTTGGTTATGCCCTTAGGGTAGGTATTTAACAAGGTTCCGTCATTGGCGCCAATGTCCACAACAGTATCGCGTCGCTCTAAGACCACCTTCTTCTGAGATTGGGTAGTGATATCAGCCAGAGCGTCTCTCATTGTCTGGTTCATGCCGCTTCGGTAGTAGTAGTTACGGAACAGCAGGTCGGAATTCACCGTGTGCCCTAGCTGAAGTAGACGGCACTCAGTATTGCTGCAGAGCATCAAGTCTAAGGGGGCTACAGGACCTGCTTCATCAGGATGATCGAGCCAGCCAGTAATCCTCTGGTCGCCTAGGCTGAGTACGCGTACGAGACTAGAATCACACGACCTGCAGGACGCCACTTTTGTCGTCATTGTCCGCCTTCACTCCAAACGAGAACGAAAATAACACCGCCGCCAGTCAGTGTCAACGACTTCTAGCGGTTCACCTGGCGCCGTCCTCGCAGCTGGCGCCAGGTGTTGTGACCTGCCCCCGTAAACGCTACCACTCGCTATTATCTGCCAGGCGTCAACCCGAGGAGCGCTATGGCGGCCCCCGAAAGGCTCCTGACGCACCGTCCTCAGTCACCCCCTGCCAAGAAACCCCTCGATGCGTGTCCGCAGGTCGTCACGCGCGGCACGGAACGCTTGTCGCGATGGCTCCTCCCGCGCCTCCGCCTCGGCCGGGTCCTCCACGCTCCAGTGAATGCGCTTGCCTCCGCCGGGGAAGGCGGGGCAGCGCTCGCGGGCGCTATCGCACACCGTGATCACATAGTCGAACCGCTCGTCTGCGAACTCCTCCACGGACTGGGAGCGCTGGCCGCGAATGTCGATCCCGATCTCCTCCATAACCTCAACGGTTAGATGTGCGACACCCTTCGGCTCCGTGCCCGCGCTGCACGCCTGAAAGCGGTCGCCGGCCAGATGGCGCAGCAGCCCCTCCGCCATCTGGCTGCGGGCGCGATTCCCCGTGCAGACGAACAGCACTCGCTTCACGTCAGCGTCCCCGTTGACCGCGTTTGGAGCGCCATGCTAGACTTCCGTTGCGGCCCCGTCTGGCTCGGGGTTTTTCTATCGCTGCGCGGTGGGCGTCGCCTAGTGGTCTAAGGCGCCAGGTTGTGGCCCTGGAGATCGAGGGTTCGAATCCCTCCGTCCACCCCAACCCCCTTCCTCCTTTCGACGTCACTGCTTACGTGAGCTGATCGATCAGCAGCGCCCCCAGGCCCAGCAGGAACAGGAAGCCCAGCACGTCCGTAAACGCGGTCAGGAAGATTCCCGAAGCGATGGCCGGGTCCAGCTTGAGGGCGCGCAGGCCGAGGGGGATGGTCGCTCCCAGGAAGCCCGCCACGAACATGTTGAGCATGAGCGCCAGACCGACGACGAGCCCCCAGGCGGGTGCCCCCTGCCAGGCCCAGGCTGCGGCGCCGATGAGCGCCCCGAATACTAGCCCCTTCACCAGCCCGATAGAGACCTCCTTCGCCAGCACCCGTCTCGCGTCCTCCGGCTGGATCTCCCCCAGCGCAAGGCCTCTCACCACTATCGTGATGCTCTGGATGCCGGAGTTGCCCCCCTGGCCGGCCACCACCGGCATGAACACCGCCAGCGCTGCCGCCTTGGCGATGGTGTCCTCAAACACCGCCACCATCGCCGCCGCCAGAAACGCCGTCACCAGGTTTATCGCCAGCCAGGGCAGGCGCCGCCGCGCCGAAACTATAACCGGCGCATACACGCTATCGTCCGAGGGCAGGCCCACCATGCGATACATGTCCTCGGTGGCCTCCTCGCTCGCCACGGTCATCGCATCATCGGCGGTGACGATCCCCTTCAGCGCCCGATTCTCGTCCACCACCGGCAGCGCCCGCAGGCGGTAGTGCTGGATCAGGCGCGCCACCTCCTCCTGGTCCGTATCCGGCCCCACCGTGATGGCGTCCTTTGTCATCACCTCCACGATGGGCGTTTCCGGCTCGGAGACCATCAGCTCGCGCAGGTTGACCACACCCTGGAGGTGGTTCGCCGCGTCAAGCACATACAGGTAGTACGCCTCGTCCGCCAGCGGCTTGCGCAGGCGCATGAACGTGATCGCCTGGTGGACGGTCATCTCGGGATGCAGAGCTACGTAGCCGCGTGTCATCAGGCCGCCGGCGCTCTCATCCGCGTGCCCCAGGAGCGGCGTCACCTCCTGGGCGGTGCTCATGGCGGAGAGCACGCGGGCGGTATCCGAAGGGGGCAGAGTACGGAGAACGTCTACCGCCACATCATGGCTCGTCTTGTCCAGCACCCGTGCCAGGGTGGCCCGCGGCATCCGCGCCGCCACCTCCTCGCGGACCTCCTCCTCCAGATACCCAAGCAGCTCCCCGGCGTCCTCAGCGGAGAGCAACGAGAAAAACGCCTCCCTCAGCTCCGGCTCCAGACGCTCGTACAGGTCAGCGCGGTCGGCTGGGTGTACAGAGGCGATCGCCGCCGAGGCTTTCTCCACGTCTGTGCCGCGGAGCGCCTCTTCAATCCTCTCCTTGAGCGCTGCGGTGTCTTGTTCGGTAGCCATATCTCACCTGACCGGGCTCCGTTCATTAGAGCACAGCCCCCAATCTGTCACAATGT
>CBDURB010000064.1:0-7221 GCA_965369585.1 uncultured bacterium | reverse complement strand
GCCGCTGCTATACTGAAGCCGGAATGCAGACGTCCGGACGCCTATCCACGATCGCCGAACGGGTGGAGGCGGTGCGCCTCCGGATAGCCGACGCCTGCCGCCGCAGCGGCCGCTCCAGCGACGAGGTGACGCTGGTGGCGGTGACCAAGGGATTTACGTCGGAGGCGGTGCGTGAGGGCGCAGCCGGCGGCCTGCGCCACTTCGGCGAGAACCGCGTCCAGGAGGCGCAGGCCAAGCTGCCGCAGCTGGCAGACATATCGCCCCGGCTCACCTGGCATATGGTGGGCCACCTCCAGACCAACAAGGTCAAGACGGCGCTGGGCCTGTTTGATATAATCCATTCCGTGGATTCCCTCCACCTTGCCGAAGCGATCAGCAGACGGGCACCTCCATCAGTACGGGTGCCCGTCCATCTTGAGGTCAACGTCGCCGGAGAACCCGCCAAGTATGGCCTCTCACCCGAGGAGCTGCCCGCCCAGGCGGAGGCGATCCGCAGCCTGCCCGGGCTAGACGTCCGCGGCCTGATGACCATCGCCCCCATGACCGGGGACGACGAGGAGCTGCGGCCTGTATTCCGTAGCCTGCGACACCTCGCTGACTCCCTGAGGCTGCGAGAGCTGTCTATGGGCATGACAGACGACTTCGAGGTGGCGGTGGAGGAAGGGGCCACCATCGTGCGCATCGGCCGCGCCATCTTCGGCGAGAGGAGCGAGCGATGAAACTCGCGTTCATTGGCGGTGGCGTCATGGGCGAGGCGATGATCAGCGGCGTGCTGAAGAACGGCCTCGCGAAGCCCCAGGACGTGGCCGTCTGCGACCTCCTCTCTGAGCGCCGCGACTATCTCAGCTCAACATACAAGATCAAGGCGCTAGACAAGCCGGCCCCGGTCCTTGAGGGCGCCGACATCGCCGTCCTGGCAGTCAAGCCGCAGGAGTTTCCGGTGGCGGCACGGGAGATATCGATTAAACCCGGACACACCGTTATGTCGATAATGGCCGGCGTCACCATCGCTACCATCCGCGACGCCCTCAAGCACGACGCCATCGTGCGGGCGATCCCCAACACGCCCGCCCGGATCGGCGAGGGGATGACCGTTTGGACCGCCACGGACGCCGTCCCCCAGGCCGCCCGCGAGGAGGTGCAGCGCGTCCTGGCCGTCCTGGGCCACGAGCTCTACGTGGACGACGAAAAGTACGTGAACATGGCCACCGCCGTCAGCTCCAGCGGCCCCGCCTACATCTTCCTGGTCATGGAGGCGCTCATCGACGGCGCCGTCCACATCGGCGTCCGCCGCGACATGGCCCAGCGGATGATCATCCAGACCGTCCTGGGCTCGGCCAAGTACGCCGAGGCGACCGGCAAGCACCTCGCTGACCTGCGCAACGAAGTCACTTCGCCCGCCGGCACCACCACTGAGGGCCTCCGGGCCCTGGAGAAAGCTGGCATGCGCCTGGCCTTCATCGAGGCGGTGCAGGCCGCTTATGAGAAAGCGAAGAGCCTGGGAGGATAAGCCATCGAACCCTTAGGCCTTTTCATCCAGCTCCTGATCGGCGTCCTGCTGCTCGCCATCTTCCTGCGGATCATCTTCTCCTGGATAGGCTTCGACCCCGACAACCCCATCTACGGCGTCGTCCACGAGATCACGGAACCGATCCTGGCCCCCATCCGCCGGTTCATGCCTCGCACCGGCATGATAGACCTCACCCCTATGGTGGCCGGCTTCCTCCTCTTCATCATCTTGCGGGCGGCTATGACCATATTCTGATAGCGAGCCGCGAGTGTCATCCAAGCCTTGTTGGCCCCACCCACGCGTGCTATTATGCCGACGGTCCAGGCTGAGAGGAGAGACATCGTGAGCAATTCCGGCGACAGCCAGAAGGGACGCCAGCAGGCGCTGGAGCTAGCCATCGGCCAGATCGAGAAGCGGTTCGGTCGCGGTTCTATCATGCGCCTGGGAGAGGCATCCGCGCGGATGAGCGTGGAGGCCATCCCAACCGGCTCTCTGTCCCTGGACATCGCCCTGGGCATAGGCGGCATACCGCGCGGCCGCGTCACGGAGATCTTCGGGCCGGAGATGGCCGGCAAGTCCACCCTGGCCCAGCACATAGTGGCCGAGGCTCAGCGCCTGGGCGGCCAGTCTGCGGTAGCCTACGTGGACGTGGAGCATGCCCTGGACCCCAGCTTCGCCTCAGCCCTCGGCGTCAACATCGAGGACCTGCTGATCTCCCAGCCAGATACCGGCGAGCAGGCGCTGGAGATCTGCGAGGCGCTCATCCGCTCCAACGCCATCGACGTCATAGTGGTCGATAGCGTCGCCGCCCTCGTCCCCCGCGCGGAGATCGAGGGTGATATGGGCGATTCCCTGCCCGGGCTGCAGGCGCGCCTCATGTCGCAGGCGCTGCGCAAGCTCACCGCCGCCGTGGCCCGCTCCCGCACCGCCCTCATCTTCATCAACCAACTGCGGGAGAAGATCGGCATCGTCTTCGGCAACCCGGAGGTAACCCCCGGCGGCCGCGCCCTCAAGTTCTACTGCTCCGTGCGCATAGACCTGCGCCGCGTAGAGACCCTGAAACACAACGGCACTGTCATCGGCAACCGTGTACGGGCCAAGGTCGTGAAGAACAAGCTGGCGCCCCCTTTCCGCACGGCGGAGTTCGATATCATCTTCCACGGCCCCCAGATCGGGATAAGCCGTGAGGGAGACATCCTGGATCTGGCGGTAGACGCGGAGATCGTCAAGAAGCTGGGCTCCTTCTACTCGTTCGAAGAGCGGAAGCTGGGCCAGGGCCGGGAGCAGGCCAAAGCCTACCTGCGAGAGAACCCGCAGCTCGTCGAGGAGCTGCAGAACCTCGTTCGCGCCGTCCATGCGCCGCCAGAGCCGGTCGCCGCAGGGGCTGCGGACCAAGTACGCGCTGCCAAATAGCCCGCCCCTTCACCCAAACGCCCCCGCCCGGCGATTTCCTGCACCGTAGCGGCTTCCGGTTACGAGACCGTGCGCAGGACCGCTGAGCGCCGCTGGCGAGAGCTCGCCGAGGAGCCGGACGCACCCGTCAGCGATTGACTTCGGCCGACCGCACCGGGTCATTACGGGCTGCCGGCAAAGGTGATCGATTCAAGCGCTTTAACCCATTAACAGATTAGCCGTTTCCTTGACACCCCAATCTGGCACACCGTATGATAAATTGAAGTGGCCAGATTGGCCGCTCCAGTTGAAAATCCGATGAAACATCTCCCAAAACCAAATAAGGAAGTGAGGATACGATGCCGGAAGGCGTGGCTATCGCAATCGGCGTCGGCCTTCTCGGTGTCTTCTGGGGTATACTCGGCGGTGCATTACTTCAACAACGAATCACACAGCGGCGTATCGCCGCTTCCGAGCGTAGCGCCGCCCGTATCCTCAACGAGGCCGAGAGACGACAAAAGGACATTATCCTTGAAGCCAAGGAGGAGTCCCTCCGTTTTCGTCAGCAGACTGAGGCCGAGCTAAAAGAGCGGCGTAAAGATGTCCAGCGTCTTGAACGCCGCCTCATCCAGAAAGAAGAGAACCTAGACCGCAAGCTGGACTCCCTGGAGCAGCGCCAGCGCAACCTCCAGAACAAGGAAGGCCAGCTAGAAAATGCTAAGACCGAGCTCCGGGAGCTCGAAGAACAGCACAAGCAAGAGCTTGAGCGCATCTCCAGCCTGACCGCCGGCGAGGCCAAGGAGGTCCTTCTCGCCCAGGTGGAGCGCGAGATACGGGACGAATCCAACCGCCTCCTACGCAAGATCGAGAAGGAGGTCAAGGAGGAAGCGGACCAGCGCGCCCGCAAGATCATAGCCACCACCATGCAGCGGCTCGCTAGCGACGTGGTTTCGGAGGCCACAACCTCGGTGGTGCCCCTGCCCTCAGAGGACATGAAGGGCCGCATCATCGGCCGCGAGGGTCGCAACATCCGCTCCCTGGAACACGCCACCGGCGTGGACGTCATCATCGATGACACGCCTGACGCCGTTACCCTATCCGGCTTCGATCCTGTTCGGAGAGAGATCGCCCGCGTGGCCCTCACCAAGCTCCTCCACGACGGACGGATACACCCGGCCCGCATCGAGGAGACGGTGGAGAAGGCCCGCAAGGAGGTAGACGTCTCCATCAAGGAGGCCGGCGAAGAGGCCGCTCTGGAGGCCAGCTGTCCCGGCCTCCACCCGGAGATTATCCGCACCTTGGGCCGCCTGAAATACCGCTACAGCTACGGCCAGAATCAGCTTAACCACGCCGTGGAGACGGCCAACCTGGCCGCCATGGTGGCCCACGAGTTGGGCGCCAACGTGGAGGTGGCCCGCCGCGGCGGCCTCCTACACGACCTGGGTAAAGCGATCGACCATGATATTGAGGGCACTCACGCCACGATCGGCGCCGAGCTAGCCCGCCGCCACAACGTCCACCCCGGCGTGATCCACTGCATCGAAGCGCACCACGAGGAGGTGGAGCCCTCATCAGCGGAGGCGATCATCACCATCGTTGCCGACGCTATCAGCGGCAGCCGGCCCGGCGCCCGCCGCGAGTCAATGGACCAGTACCTCAAGCGGCTGGAGGCGCTGGAGGAGGTCGCCAACGCCTTCCCAGGCGTCGACAAGTCCTTTGCCATCCAGGCCGGTCGCGAGATCCGTATCATCGTCAGGCCGGAAGAGATCGACGACCTCGGCGCCAACCGCATGGCCAAGGAGATCAGCAAGCGGATCGAGGAGACCCTCGATTACCCCGGCCAGATCAAGATCACCGTCATCCGCGAAAGGCGGTCGGTGGAGTACGCGAAGTAGCATCCTGGGGGAGGCGCCATCGGCCCGTGACGCCCCGCTCGCTAGAAGGTGTGCCCGGCAGTGAACATACTCCTAATCGGTGACATTGTGGGTAAGGTGGGACGAAAGGCCCTGGCTTCCCTCCTACCCGAAATCAGACGCAGCCATGATCTAGACCTCGTCATCGCCAACGGCGAGAACGCGGCCGGCGGCAAAGGTCTCACGCCGAGTACCGCCGATGAGATGTTCGAGGCGGGGGTGGAGATCATCACCTCCGGCAACCACATCTGGCACTACAACGAGATATACCCCTACCTGGACAGCGAAGCTCCCGTGCTGCGCCCCCTTAACTACCCCGAAGGCGCCCCCGGCCGCGGCTTCCTCTGCCACAACGGCATCGCCGTGATCAACCTAATGGGCCGGACTTTCATGCCCGGTGCCCTGGACTGTCCCTTTCGTGGCGCCGATGATGCCCTGGCGAACATCGGAGACTGCGACATCGTCATAGTGGACATGCACGCGGAGGCCACCAGCGAGAAGGCAGCCATGGCCTGGTATCTGGACGGCCGCGCCAGCGCCGTTATCGGCAGCCACACTCACATCCCTACCGCCGACGCGCGGGTACTGCCCAAGGGCACCGCGTTCGTGACGGATGTGGGAATGGTCGGCTCGCGCGACTCCATCCTGGGGGTGGTAAAGCAGCCCGTTATCGACGCCTTTCTCAACCAGCTCCCCACCCGCTTCACGACCGATGAGCACGGCCCCGTCGTGTTCAACTCAGTTCTCATCCAGATCGACAAAGCGAGCGGCCGGGCGACCGGCATTCAGCGGATCGATCGCGAAGTCACCTGATGGGCAGCCGCACCGACCTGCACACCCACAGCACCTTCTCCGATGGCGTACTAACGCCCACCGAGCTCATCGAGCTAGCCTATAACCGCCGCGTCCGCGTGATGTCGCTCTCTGACCATGACACCACCGAGGGGCTGCCGGAGGCGTTCGCCGCCGCCGCCCGCCACACGGACTTCATGCTCATTCCCGGCATCGAGATGAGCACCGACATCCCCGGCAGCGAGGTCCACATCCTGGGCCACTTTATCGATTGGAAGGACGAGAGGTTCGAGCGGGAGCTGGTGAACCTGCGCAAGTCACGGCTGGGACGCGCGCGCCAGATGGTGGAGAGGCTAACGGAGCTTGGCAAGCCGGTGGCCTGGGAGCGAGTGGAGAGTTTCGCCGGCGAAGGCTCCGTCGGCCGGCCGCACATCGCGCGCGCCCTCGTGGAGGCGGGCCATGTCGCCACCGTCAGCGAAGCGTTTGACCTCTACCTTAGCCGAACCGGGCCCGCCTACGTAGAACGCGAGCGCCTCACCCCGATTGAGGTGATCGAGATGCTGATCAGCGTCGAGGGCCTGCCCACCATAGCCCACCCGCGTGATCTGGATAACCTGGAAGAGCTCCTCACCAAGCTGAAAGCGGCCGGGCTCGTGGGCATGGAGGTCTACTATCAGGACTACACCCCGGATGAAGTGGAGCGCCTGCACGCGCTAGCCGATAAGATCGGGCTCATCCCCCTGGGCGGGAGCGACTACCATGGTTTCGGCGGTCGCAACCAGAGGGAGCCCGGTGACATACCCCTGCCCGATGAGCCGGTGGAAAGGCTGCTAGCCCTAGCGCGAGAGCGAGGAGCGCTGGAGAGGGTATAGCGCCCGCCCTATGCAGTGCGCCCGCCACCCTAAGGTTGAAACCGGACTCACCTGCGGGCGCTGCGAGACACCCATCTGCCCCCGTTGCGCCGTTTTCACGGACGTGGGCGCCCGCTGCCCCACCTGCGCCCCCGCCCGCAAGCTTCCCCAGTTCGAGATTGGGCCGGTATATCTACTACGCGCCGCCGCGGCCGCCCTGGCCGCCGGCGTGGGGCTGGGCGCGGTCTGGGGAACCCTCCTCCCCGGGCGCATAGGCATCTTCGGGCTCCTGATGGCCGCCTTCATCGGATACCTCATCGCGGGGGCGGTCAGCGCGGCGACCAACCGTAAGTCCGGCACACCCCTGCAGGTGGTCGCCGCCGGCGGCGCCGTCGCAGCCTACTTAGTACGCAACCTTGTTATCGGGGACGGCATACTGCCCAGCAGCGACCTGTTTGGATACATCGCCGTCATCGTCGCCGGCGCGGTGGCGATCAACCGCCTGCGTTACTAGCGAACGATAGCCGCGATCACCAGCCCCACAACGATAAACGCCACAATAATAGCGATGCGCCGCAGATCACTGACGACGTAGCCGTAGTCACGGCTGATGTGCCGGGGTTCGTGCGATCGTTCCCCGGCAAAGGCTGCAGGAGCAGGAGTAGGAGCAGGCGGAGGCGGAGGGGAAGGCGAAGAGACGGGGGCTACGGTGCCTTCATAGGAAGGAGCCTCTGGCTCCCCGGAAAGAGGTTGCCTCTTCGTC
>CBDURB010000063.1:0-7377 GCA_965369585.1 uncultured bacterium | reverse complement strand
GCCTCGCGCATCTCGCCGAAGCCCCGGCGGACCACTTCGCGGCTCTCCCGCTGCGACTCCGCCAGATCGTCCAGCATCTCCTGCCGGAGGGCTATCCGGCGCGCCTGGTCGTTGGCCAGGGCCTCTGAGGCGGACTCGTACAGGCCGACGACGTCGGTGGGGCGCTGGGCCCAGCCTCGGCCCACGTTCGTCCAGTCGTGAGCGCCCTGGCGTGTGGCCTCGACCACGCTGCGCAAAAACCGGTAATAGCGCTCGTTGATGCCCTTGATCGTGTCGAATCTGGATTCCTGACGTTCGATGATCGTCTCGAACAGGCGGTCGATGTTTTCGCGGGCGCTCATATTCTCGCTCCTTGGGGTGCTCTGGCGGCCGTCTTCCATTACACCCCGCGGGCGGAAGCGATGTCAACGGCAAATCGGGCCGGAACAGTCGATTCCCGGCAGATCATTCTGTCATAATGATATGGGCAGGGCGGCTCTGCGCTTCTGATCGCCGGTTCGCTGCGGATGCAAGGAGGCGAACAGATGGCATTGTGGGAGTACAAGGTCGCTTACGTAGACTTCCGGGGACGCATATCCACGGAGGGTTCGGAGTTCATCCGCCAGCCGGGTGAGCACCGCACGGCGTTTGTCCGGCGCTACCTGGACGTTCTGGGCCAGGAGAGCTGGGAGGTGGCTGCGGTGCAGCCCTTACGATACGAGGCGAGCTACTTTGTTCTGAAGCGGCCCGCGAAGGCCGCGAAGAAGGAAGGTTAGTCCGTCTACAGCGGATAGTAGGTCTGGTTTGACGCGCGGCTGACGGCGACGAGAGCGGGGGCCGCCCTGCGCCCAGCGACGCGGAGGCGTCGGTTTTGCCTGGCGGAGCCAGATTACGTCCCCTATAATAGATACAGGCAGGGCCTTTCTGGTGAAACATATCTTTGCGCATAGCTTTCGGTAGCGACGAACGGACGCACCTGGTCGACTTTGTCGAGCAGGTGCTGCGTAACCGGGGCCATCAGGTAGAGCTGGTGGGGCCGCCGGCGGGCGAGCCGTTGCAGTGGACGGAGGTTGCCGGCGCCGTGGCTGAGCGGGTGTCCTCCGCTCAGGCCGATGAGGGTGTGCTCTGCTGCTGGACGGGCACCGGCGTCTCAATAGCGGCGAACAAGGTTCCCGGTGTGCGGGCCGCGCTCTGCGGCGATGCGGAGACCGCCCGCGGCGCCCGTGCCTGGAACGACGCCAATCTGCTCTGCCTCAGCCTGCGTACTACAACCGAGGCTGTGGCGGGAGAGATCCTGGAGGCCTGGTTCTCCGCTTCCCTCGATGAGAGCGAGGCGGAGAATGTAGAGAAGCTCAAGAAGATGGATGGACGATACCGGTCGCGGGACGTACTTGCGTCTGCAGAGGGGAAGAAAGGGAGGGTTTAGTGGCAGAAGAGCGGCGGAGAAGGAAGCGCGGCCGTCGGCGTGGTGGCGGCGATGGTCATCCCTCTGGCAAGCCCACCGAAGAGCGGCCGGAAGATATCCAGTCAGAAGGCGCTGAAGAGGGCGAGCCCCTATCAGAGGAGGGCGAGCCCCAATCAACTGAAGAGAGCGGCTCCCCGACACGTCGGAGGTTCTTTTTCGGACGGCGCCGCGACCGTGAGGAGGAGGCGGAGGAGAAGGCGGAGGAGAAGGCGGAGCCCAGCCACAGGGAGCGCGAGGAGCGACAGGCGGCCGGAACGCCTGCGCACATCTCGCCGCTCAGCTTCTGGCGCCGCGGCCGGTCCCGCACTTATCGTGAGCAGCCGATGCCCAAGCAGACGTTGGGGCGGACGTTGCGCCGCATTCGGGGTATGTACTTCCCGCCCTGGGTGCCGGTGATGTTCATCGTCTTTGTGGTGTTCGGCATCCTCGGGCTGCTGTTCGTGGTGCGGGGCGCCACCGGCGCGCCCCGGATCAGCGAGCACCACTGGCACGCCACGTACCAGATCTTCGTCTGCGGCCAGCTCCAGCCCAACGCGCCCGAGTGGAGTGCGGGTGTCCACACCCACGCCGACGGCGTGATCCACATCCACCCGTTCCTCCCACGGGAGGAGGGCTCCGGCGCACGGCTGGTGAAGTGGTTTGAGTACGGCGGCGGCAAGCTTACCCAGACCGAGATGCGGATCCCCGGCAGCCGCAAGGAGTACAAGAACGGCGACACGTGCGACGACGGCTCGGAGGCCTTCCTCCAGATGTTCGTGGACAGCGCGGACGATCCGGCGGGATTTGAGAAGCTGGACAACTGGAGCCGCTACCTACCCCACGACGGCGACCGGGTCCGCATCTTCTTCGGACCGGAGCAAGAGACGGAGGAGGTCGAGCAGGTAGACCGGACGGTGATCCCTGAGAGCGAGGCGGCGCGAACGGTGGAGATTGAGGTGACGGGCGCCGAGGGCGATGCCGCCTTTGTTCCCGATTCCATAGAGCTGAAGCCCGGCGAGACGGTGAAGCTGCTGGTGAGCAACACGGGTTCGATATCACACAGCGTCCGTGTGGCGGGCGCGGACGGTGAATACGAGAACATTGATGATTACGTGAGCGAACCGGAGATCATCCAGCCGGGAGAGGAAGGATTCCTGGTGATTCGGTTCGATGAGGAGGGCGAGTTCGAGTTTAAGGACCCGACTGCTCCGCTCGCCGTGGGCACGATAGTGGTGACGGAGGAGTCGACGGGGTTGACTCCGGAGGATGGTGACGCGGAGCCGGCCGATGTCACGTTTGACGTGTCGATGGGCGATAACTTCTTCGAGCCCAGCGAGCTGGAGTTGGAGGCGGGTCAGACGTTTCATATTAACCTGACCAACGACGGCGAGTTCATCCACAACCTGCGCATAGCGGGGGCCGACGGCGAGTACGAAACCGGGGATGACCTGGTGTCTACACCGAAGTTCCAGACGGGCGGGGAGACCGGAGAGCTGGTGGGCCAGATCGATGAGCCCGGTGTCTACAGCTTCCGCTCTGATTCCCAGTCTACCGAAATGGTGGGGACGATCACCGTCAAATAGGGGGTGGTGGGCGTCCCTCGATCGTAGTGGGTGCTTGGCAGGATGTTCTTCTACGCCGCTCGTTGGCTGCTGAGGCGGCTGCTGCTGACGCTTCTCGTCGCGCTGGCGGTGGTCGTGTTCGCGCGGCAGTTCATGGATGGCAGCAGCGACGGCGACATCGCGGCGCCCTCGTCGGAGGTCACGGGCCCGCGCATCGGCCGGGACCATTGGCACGCCGCCTATCAGGTGTTCGTCTGCGGCCAGCGCCAGCCGGACTTCGCCCTCTGGCAGGGCGGTATCCACACTCACGACGACGGCATCATCCACATCCATCCGGTCCTGCCCTCAGAGGAGGGCGAGGGCGCTCGCCTGGGGAAGTGGTTTGAGTACGGCGGTGGCAAGCTCACCCAGTCCGAGATGAGGATGCCGGGCAGCCGAGAGGAGTATAAGAACGGCGATGAGTGCCCTGACGGCTCAGAGGCTGCGCTACGGGTGTTTGTGAACGGAGAGCGGTTGGAGGACTGGAGCGAGTATATCCCCCAGGACGGAGACCGAGTCCAGATCGAATTCGGGGAAGAGGCGGCTGATTAGAAGTCGGTTCAGGAGCGCTGTTAGAGATGGCTATTGTAACTGAAGGGGCTGCGAAACCGTCATCTTGACAGACCCCGTGCGGGCTTTATACTGATGGCACCTTCGAGGGCCCGCGGCAAGATGTGGTAGTGGAGGGGGTAGAGGAGAAGATATGCCGGTAGTGACCATGTCCGGGACGATAGCCAGCGGCGCCCGCGAGATCGGGCGGGCCGCAGCCTCTCTCCTGGGGACAGACTACGTTGACCAGCAACTGCTGGTGGATGCGGCCAGGCGGCTGGGCGTTTCCCTGGACGTCATGGCCGAACACGACGAGCGCTGCTCCAGCTTTGGCGAGCGCCTGTCGAGCATGCTGCGCGGCTTCCTGGAGCGGTCCTCCGCTGGAGGTGATCCGTTAACCGGGGCAGGCGGGCTGGAAGTCCTGCTGGGCCGCACGTACGCGGACATGGCTCTGGAGCGCGAAGAGCCGGAGGTCAGCGACTCCCTGTACATGAAGACGATAACGGCGATCATCCGCGAGTTGGGGGATCGAGGAGATATCGTGGTGCTGGGGCGAGGGAGCCAGATGATCCTGCGTGGTTTGCCGGGGGCGCTTCACGTCCTGACTCTCGCTCCCAAGGAGCTGCGCATCGAGCGTCTCGCCGCCCGCGATGGGATGTCGGTGGAGGAGGCGACGCGGCGAGTCCACGATAGCGATAAGGCCCGAGGCGCTTTCCACCGCAAGTTCTGGAAGGTGGATGTGAACGACTCGTCGCTGTACGACATTACGCTTGAGACCTCGCGGCTGTCGTACGAGGCAGGGGCGGAGTTGGTGGCGGGGGCGGTGCGGTCTAACGTGGGTCCAGGTTAGGCAGAGGCTCGCTCAGGCGGGCGAGCACTGCCCGCAGGTGCTCCTCGGCGCGGACCAGACGGGCCTGCATGCCCCAGGGATTTCCCGGCGCTAAAGGCAGGCCCCAGCCGCGGGCTTCAGCCCCTTCGCCGATCACCTCCAGGAAGCCCCTGGCCTGCGACGACTCCGCGCCGAACAGGGTGATCAGGAGGTGGTGGGTAACGTCCGCCCACTGGCCGTAGTCGTAGGAAACGGGGCCGCGGCCGCGTAGTCGCGGGAGCATGTCGAGGCGGCGCTGGATCTTCTCTTTGGGGGAGGCCATCGCTCTGCCAGACTAGCGCAGTGAAGAGACGAAACGCAAGAGCGTGTCCGTGCGGCGTTCGCGGTAGCGGTTTCTCCTGGTCTAGAAGTAGTCAGAGGGGTGTGGCGGGTAGTCGGCGGCCAGGATACGGTCGGCCAGGGCGGCCGCCTGGGGGTCGCTGACCTCGGCCAGGCCGGAGCGGGCGGCCTCTGTGGGGCGGAGGAAGCCGTTGTACATCGCGGCGAAGGCGGTGGCGTCCGTGGAGAGGTCAGCCGTGCCGTCGGCCTTGGTGGCGGCGAGCTGCCCTCCGGAGGACTCTATGCGCCAGACGCCCTGGTTCCAGGGCGCGGACGGGTCGGAAATGTGGATAGTGAAGGCGCCCTCGGGGGCCGCGGCGGCGGCCGGCCGGGCGGCGAACGCCTTCTCCAGGTCGACGAGGCGAAGCATGAAGCCGTCCAATATCTCCCGGTTAATTTGATCCGGCTCTTCGACTATGAGGGACAGCGGCTCATCGACGGTTCCGAACAAGGTTATGCTCGCGGCCACGTCGTGAGCTAGGAGATAGCGGAGGAGGCCGGAGTAGGCGTTGGTATCCAACGCGATCAGCTCCTCCACGTAGATCTTGTCGATGGACGGAGCGCCCGGAGGCTGCTCGCTGGTGCTGTGGTATACGAGGTAGCCGCTGGGTTGGCCTTGGCCGTTCGCCCAGACGGCCACGTCGCCCAGCTTCCGCTTGCTGTCGTAGATGCGCCGGAATATCGCTTCCTTCCACCAGTGCTCGTCGCGGTTCAGGTAGCCGTTGCGGGGCGCGGCGAACCGCTTGTACACGTCGGCGATCGTCGGCCACTCCTCATCCGTAATGCGGTAGCTGTGGCCTTCGGGCCGGACGGCGCTCACCGGGGAGATATCCTTCGGCTTGAACCTATAGGAGACGGCGTTTGAGGCGGTCATCCAGCCATAACGCCGGTAGAGGGAGGGATGGGGGGTGTAGAGCGACGATAGCGGCTGGCCCTGCTCTCGCATGAGGGCGAGGGCGTGGCGCAGGAGCTGGCCGACGTAGCCCTTGCGGCGGTGCTCCGGCAAGCAGGCCACGCCGGAAATGCCACCCAGGGGTATGGAGGCGCCGTGGATGAACGTCTGCAGGGGGAATATCCGGAGGCAAGTCGCCATCTGGCCGTCGTCGTACAGAGCCAGGGCAGTCCCCATCGACTCCACCTGCTTCATCCGCCCCTCTTCGGAACGGTCGCCGGTGAAAGAGTAGGCGAGCAGGAAGTGGGCGGCTTCCAGGTCGTCTTTGCTGATGGGGCGGATCTCGGTGGCCATAGTGGGGTCGATTATATCGGGGCGCGGGCCCTGGGTCACGGGATGGCGGTCCGTGGCGGCGCAGGCGACTTCGTTTGACCGTCAATAGGCTCGTGGCTATCATATGGTGCGGGTTTAGGAAGCGATGACTATTAAAACCGAGGGGTCATATGGCGCCATCTACTGAGTTCCCGGGCAACGTCTTCTACGCGGCCATCTTCTTCGGCTTCATCCTCTTCTTCATCTATTCGGCGTTCATCCGCTACCGCTGGTTCCTGCGCGGCCAGTGGGTCAACCGCTTCGGTGATCCGCTCCGGCGGGCGATTGGCCTGATCCCGCGGGTGCTGGGCAACGTCCGGGTGGCGCGGCGCAAGTACTGGTACTCCGGCACTCTGCACAGCCTCATCTTCTGGGGGTTCATCGTTCTCCAGGTGCGGACGCTGAACTTCCTGCTCAACGGCATCCATGAGGACGCCAGCTTCCAGAGCCTGCTGGGCGACGTGTACACGGGTTTCCGGCCGGTGCTGGACGTCTTCAGCCTCATCGTGATCGTCGGCGTGCTGATGGCGGCCTGGCAGCGGTTCTTCTGGCGGCCGCAGAGGATGACGCTGAACATCGACGGCTGGATCATCCTGGGTCTGATCGCCTGGCTGATGGTGACAGACATATTTACCAACAGCGCCGAGATAGCCCTTGGCGGCATGGATAATCCTGAGTTCTCGTTTGCGGCCTATGGCTTAGCGGAGCTGTGGGACGGGATCGGCTTCAACGGAGAGGGGATGGAGCTGTTCCACGTCTTCTGGTGGTACTCGCACCTGGTGGACTTCCTCGTGTTCCTGGTGTACCTGCCGTACTCCAAGCACTCTCACGTCCTCACCGTAGTGCCCAACGTGTTCTTCCGCTCCCTGGAGCCGAGCGGCGTTCTTCAGCCGATCAAGGACTTCGAGACGGCGGAGAGCTTCGGGGTGGGCAAGGTGGAGCAGTTCAACTGGAAGCAGATGATGGACTCCTACACCTGCACGGAGTGCGGCCGCTGCACCGCCGCCTGCCCCGCCAACCTTACCGGTAAGGCGCTATCCCCCAAGCAGATCATCATAGACATCCGCCACCTGATGGAGGAGCAGGTCCCTGCCCTCTCGCCCAACACTCACCGGCCGGAGCAGCCGACGCCCCTCATCGACGAGGTGGGCTTCGATCCGATCTGGGACTGCGTGACCTGCGGCGCTTGCGTGGAGGAGTGCCCGGTGTTCATCGAGCACGTGCCGACGATCATGGACATGCGCCGCTACCTGGTGATGGAGGAGTCGAAGATGCCGGAGACGGCGCAGGCCGTCCTGACGCAGCTGGAGCAGCGGGGCCACCCCTGGCGGGG
>CBDURB010000062.1:0-7393 GCA_965369585.1 uncultured bacterium | reverse complement strand
GTGGCCTCCGAGAAGCGAGCGGCCTTCAGGGACTGGGAGTACTGGGGCCGGCCGCTGCCGGGCTTCGGCGATCCCCGGGCGGAGCTGGTGGTGGTAGGGCTGGCCCCGGCGGCCCACGGCGGCAACCGGACGGGGCGGGTGTTCACAGGCGACCGCGCGGGCGATTGGCTGTATCGGGCGCTCCACCGCGCCGGCTACGCCAACCAGCCGAACAGCAACCAGCGCGACGACGGCCTCCGCCTGAAGGGCGCCTACGTGACCGCGGTGGTGCGCTGCGCTCCGCCCGGCAATAAGCCCACTACGGAGGAGCGCGACGCCTGCCTGCCCTACCTGGAGCGGGAGCTGGCGCTGCTCAGAGACGCGCGGGTGATCGTGCCGCTGGGGGGATTCGCCTACCAGGCCGTGTCGCGCCTGACCGGCCTGCGGCCCCGGCCCCGTTTCGGCCACGGCGTGGAGGCCCGCCTGTCCGACGGGCGCATCGTGCTCTGCTCTTACCACCCCAGCCAGCAGAACACGTTCACGGGCAGGCTCACGGAGGAGATGTTGGACGCCGTCTTCCGCCGCGCCCGAGGGCTCGCCCGGCTCTGAGCGCCGACGAGCCCCTGGAGACGCTCAACGGCTGACTGTCAATAGCCGCAGATAGGCTGGTGCCCCCGGCAGGACTCGAACCTGCAACCTACTGCTTAGAAGGCAGTTGCTCTGTCCGGTTGAGCTACGGGGGCAGCCAATGAGATTCTGAACCGCCGTGCGCGGCAGGTCAAGCTAGGCCGGCACGGACGCGGTGCGCACTTTGTGGAGCCGCGGAAAGCGTCTACCCATCGGCTCTACGGAGATGATGCGTATGCCGTCTAGCTCCGGCGAGGTGGTGACGTGCTTCTGGACCAGGCGGCCCAAGGGCTGTGCCGCGATCACGGCGAGCATCGACGCCATGATGGCGCCGGGGATCCCCTGGAGCCTGTTCCGGCTACCCATTGCGAACAAGGAGGCGAGGCCGGCCAGGACACCGGCGACGGCCAGATTGGTGCCGCAAAGTGGAGATACGGCCAGATGAGACTCTCCGCGCTGAAGACGCGCCAGCCCCTCGTGGGCGAACTCGGTAAGCTTCTCGGTGGGGATATCGCCGTAGATGTAGAAGCCGTCGGGCGCCGCGCGGCCTACTACCCGCACGTGGGGTCCGTGCCGGCTGAGGAGGATGCTTATGGTGGCATGCTCCAGAGCGTGGTTGCGGCGCACTGCATTGATTACTCGTTTTAGCATTTATTCCTCTTGATAGCGAGTATACCACAAGCTTGCCCTGGCCTCGGCTGACAGCGGGCGCAGCATCACTCCTGGATCACCCATCCGACCGGCTCGAACTCAGCCCCCTCGGGAGCGGCCGGGCGTTGCCCCGCCGGGGAGACGAAGACCAGACGCGGTAGGCCAGGGTTGCCGAGAGACGCGCCCGGGAAGGAGCTGACCGCCAGGAACTTGCCGTCCGGCGACCAGCTCAGGGGCTGGTCGAAGCCCTGTTCCGGTGGCGGCAGGGACGTCGCCTCGCTTCCGTCCAGCGGCACGATCGCCACGCGGCCTGGGTCGGCGCCGCTGGGGAGCTGTCCGAAGCTGACCTTGTCTCCATCCGGATGCCAGATGGGGCTGAGCTGATCGCCGGCCGCCAGGCCCCCGACAATGTCCAAGGACGAGACCTGCTTTGCCTTGATGTCCGCGATGTACGTCCGCGTTACGGGCTCACCCCCCACAAGGCCCTGCACCAGGAAGGCGACCCGGGAGGCGTCCGGAGAGAGGGAATACACACGGACTAACTGGTCGCTGAGGAAGAGGAAGACGTCTCCGGGGAGCACGGGCAAGGGCGTCGGCGACAGGGAGGGCGTCGGTGAGGGAGTTGGCGTTGGCGGCGGTGTGCCGGCGCTGGCGGTGGCCGTCACCTCGGCGATGGCGGTCGCTGTCGCCTCTACGATGGCGGTGGCAGTGGCCACCGCCTCGCCAGTAGCGGGAGCGTACCGGCCCAGGTAGCTGCCGAGCTGCGTCCCGCCCTGGAGATGGGCGAAGTACATCGTCGCTTCCTCAGGGTCGAAACCCAGCGGTATGTAAACCAGGACGTCGCTCACGTGCTGCCGGAGCACGGTGCGTATGAGCGGCGGGTCTAGCTCTACGTACCCTTCTTCGTCTTCCTCTTCGCCGTCACCCGCCCCTTGTTCGTCTTCGCCTTCAACCTTGGGCTTGGACAGCTGGACCAGGATGATCGTTACGTCCTCGCCAGCGTTGCGTCGCAGGAACAGGAGCCTGCCGTCCGGGGACCAGGTCGGCGCGGTCAGGAGGTCCACCCCCTGGACGACGAGCTTCGTCTCGTCCGACTCCAGATCCAGGATGCGCGTCTCGGCGTCTATAGCGGGTGAGATGCCCCCATCGGGCATCGCGTTGTAGGCGATCTTTTTGCCATCCGGGGAGAGCGCGGGTTTGATGCCCCAGCCAGCCTTATGGGGGACGACGGCAAGCTGCACACGGTCTGAGGGATCGGACGGATCGATGCTCCAGATGACATCCTGTTCCGTACCGAACTCGCTGTAGAGGAAGCGATAGACGGAGGGCTCAATCGGGGGCAGCGGGGTAGGGGTGAGCGTGCCCAGGAGAGGAGAGATGGCCGCGGAAGGCGCTGGGGAAGGCGTTGGCGTGCCGGCGCCCCCTCCGCCGCAGGCGGCGAAGACGCCCACGATGAGCGTCACCGCCCCGACGAGGATCGGAGCCGCTACCCGCAGAATCCGCCCTTCAAGCTTCAGCCGCATACAACTTAGAACGCCCGAACCACCAGCGGGGCTAATTCTCGTCAGGGCTCATCTTCGCCTGGGAGGGCGGTGGGCCCTTCACGGAGCAGCTCGCGGATACGCCGGTAGAGGTAGAAGGCGACGAGCAGGACGACGGCGACAGCGATAGGTATCGCCACCGGCCGAAACCAGTCGCTGAGGCGTTCCCAGTTCTCGCCCAGGGCGAAGCCACCCCAGGCCAGTCCAAAAGACCAGGGGTATGAGCCAGCGAAGGTGAGCGCGGTAAATCGCAGAATGTTCATGCGGGCCACCCCGGCGGGCACGCTGATGAAGGTGCGGATTACCGGCAGCAGACGGCTGATGAACACCGCCGGCTCGCCCCAGCGGCGGAACCAGCGATCAGCCCAGTCCAGTTCCCGCCGGGTGATGAAGACGAAGCGGCCGTAGCGCTCCAGCATAGGCCGGCCGCCCCAGGCGCCGACGTAGTAGGCGATGATGGAGCCGATGGTGTTGCCGAGCGCTCCGTAGAAGGCGGCAAGGAACAGCCACTCGAAGCCCAAGCCACGATCCTTGATCAGCAGCCAGCCGGCCAGGGGCATGATGATCTCGCTGGGGAAGGGGATGGCCGCGCTCTCCACGGCCATGAGGAAGACTACGCCGGGCCAGCCGATGACGTCGTAGATGTATTCGGCCACGTCCAGCAGCCCGTCTTCTATCCCGAACAGCTCCGGCCTGTCCTTTCAAAACCCCGCGACGCCCAGTGCGTCCAGTATAGCCGCTTGCAGAGCGCGGACGAAACAACGGTTGACAGCGGCGGCGGCGCGGCCAATGATGCGGACAGGGTGGACGTCGGCAAGCTTCCCAACGAACTGCTGTCGCGGCTGCTGGCGCGGATCCAGCGCCGGGACCCCCGTGTGCTCCTGGGGCCGGGGGTCGGCCGCGACGCCGCTGTGATCGACGCCGGCGGGGAGCGGCTGCTGGTTGCCAAGAGCGACCCTGTGACGTTCGCCAGCGATCACATCGGCTGGTACGCGGTGCACGTGAACGCTAACGACGTGGCCTGCATGGGCGCGCGACCGGCATGGTTCCTGGCCACGGTGCTGCTGCCGGAAGGTGCGTCGGAGGAGCAGGCCTCGCAGGTATTCGGACAGCTGCTGGAGGCGTGTGAGAGCCTGGAGATCGAGTTGGTGGGAGGCCACACGGAGATCACTCACGGACTGGGCCGCCCCATCGTTGTGGGGGCGATGCTGGGGGAGGTGGAGAGGGAGGCGCTGGTGCAACCCGCGGGCGCCAGGGAGGGGGACGCGCTCATCCTCAGCAAAGGGATCGCCATCGAGGGGACGGCGGTGCTGGCGCGCGAGGCGGGCGAACGGCTGGAGCAGTTGGGGGTGCCACAAGCGACGATTGAGAGGGCGCGGCGCTACATCTTCGAGCCGGGGATCAGCGTGGTGCCGGAGGCGCTGGCGGCCTGCGACGCCGTTCGCGGCGGCGGCGGCGCCGTGCACGCGATGCACGACCCGACTGAAGGCGGCCTGGCCACCGCTCTCTACGAGCTGGCGGAGGCGTCAGGGCTGGGAATATCGGTACAGGAGGAGGCGATCACGGTTCTGCCGGAGACGCAGGTGATCTGCTCCGCCGCCTCGCTGGAGCCGCTGGGGCTGCTCGCCTCGGGAGGGCTGCTCATCGCCGTGGCGGAGGAGGACTGCGAGACGGTGCTGGCGGCGCTGGCGGAGGCTGGAATCGGGGCGAGCCGGATCGGTACTATGGTCAAGCGGGAGGCTGGGGTTATAATGGACGGGCTCGCCCGAATCATGAAGGTGCCCCGTTTCGCCAGGGATGAGGTAGCTCGCTTCCTGGCAGGCTAGCGAGCGCGGCGGCCCCGAAGACGAATCGGGGCCGTTGGCAAAACAGCGATCTAGGGAGGCTGGCAGAAATTGGCAACTAAGAAGCCGACGACGATTGGACAGCTTCGCGAGTCAGGCTACAAGGTCCTGACCGTCAAGCAGGAGATGCGCAAGAACCTCATCGTACGGATTCGTAAAGGCGAGGCAGACCACCTTCCGGGCATCGTCGGCTTCGAGGAGACGGTCGTCCCCCACCTGGAGAACGCCCTACTATCCGGACAGGACATCATCTTTCTGGGGGAGCGTGGGCAGGCGAAATCACGCGTGATCCGCGCCCTGGCAGGGCTGCTGGACGAAGAGATACCGGCGATAGCGGGCTGCGAGATCAACGATAACCCGTTCGACCCGATATGCAAACGCTGTAGAGACCTCGTCGATCAGGAGGGGGCCGACACGGAGCTGGCCTGGCTGGACCGCGAGCGCCGCTACGGGGAGAAGCTGGCCACTCCGGACATCACCATCGCCGACCTCATCGGCGAGGTCGACCCGATCAAGGTGGCGGAGGGCCGCTACCTCTCGGACGAGTTGACGATACATTACGGGCTGATCCCCAGGCACAACCGGGGCATCTTCTGCATCAACGAACTCCCGGACATGGCTGAGCGCATCCAAGTGGGGCTGCTCAACATCATGGAGGAGCGCGACGTGCAGATCCGCGGCTACCGCATACGCCTGCCGCTGGACGTCTTCGTCGTCGCCTCCGCCAATCCGGAGGACTACACCAACCGCGGCCGCATCATCACTCCGCTCAAGGACCGCTACGGCGCCCAGATCCGCACCCACTACCCGAAGAACGTGGAGGCTGAGATCGCGATCATGGAGCAGGAGCGCTCCCACTTCGAAGAGGACGAGGAG
This sequence comes from uncultured bacterium, assembly GCA_965369585.1. Taxonomy (GTDB): domain Bacteria; phylum Chloroflexota; class Dehalococcoidia; order SM23-28-2; family RBG-16-64-32; genus JADFNQ01. The sequence continues at coordinate 1,875 of CBDURB010000062.1, read as the reverse complement.
CACCCCGTTAACGTCCCGGCCTACATGAAAGAGATCGTGGCGGAGGTGACGCGGCTGGCCCGCCGCAGCCCGGACATCAACCAGCGCTCCGGGGTCTCCGTCCGCGCCTCTATAGCGGACTACGAGGCGCTGCTGGCCAACGCCTTTCGCCGCGCGATCCGCCTCAAGGAGAAGCAGATAGTGCCACGCATAAGCGATCTGCCCTACCTGGTGCCCGCCATCAGCGGAAAGCTGGAGTTTGAGACGGTGGAGGAGGGGCGCGAGGAGCAGATCATAGACCGTCTGATCCAAGGGGCCGTGCTGGCCGTGTTCAACCGCTACTTCAGCCTGGCCGAGCTGGAGACGGTGGTGGCCAAGTTCAAGGCCGGCCACGCGGTGGAGGTGGGCGATCAGACGCCCTCAGCGGATTACGTCAAGCTGATGAAGCAGGTGGAGGGGTTGGACGCGGCGGCGGAGAAGCTGGGCGCGGGCCGGAGCAGGCCGGCCATCGCTTCAGCGGTAGAGTTTGCGCTGGAGGGGCTGCACCTGAACAAGCGGCTGAACAAGGACAAGATCGCCGGCCGCTTCCAGTACCGGGGGTAATGGTGAACTCAGAGGCTGGACTGAAGTCCACGCCGTACGGGAGACGACATGAGTTTTAGCTTCCGCTACTCTGAATGGGACGGCAGCCAGGAGATCGGGCCCCTGGACCCGGACGATATCCTGGCCGGGCTGACCGATGACCTGATGAACTTCGGCGATCTCCAGCACGCCCTGCGCAACCTGCTGCAGCGGGGGATGCGCAACCCGATGGGCCAGCGGATGCAGGGGCTGCGGGATATCCTCCAGCAGCTGCGCCAGCAGCGACGCCAGATGCTGGACCGCTATAACCTCGACTCCGTGTTCGAGGACATCAAGAAGCGGCTGGACGAGGTCATAGACCTGGAGAAGGGGACGCTGGACAGCCGCCTGCAGAAGGCGGAGCGTCAGCTTCAGGGCGGCGACAGCCCGCTGCAGGCGTTCGAGGAGGCGGTGAAGCCCTCGCAGCAGGAGCCCACGGCCGAGGAGCAGGAGCGCCTGTCGCAGATGCTGAAGGACATCGTCGAGAAGAAGAAGAACACGATCGACAACCTGCCGGAGGATGTCGGCGGCCAGGTTAAGGAGCTGCAGAACTACGAGTTCATGGACCCGGAGGCGGGGACCAAGTTCCAAGAGCTGATGGAGATGCTGAAGAAGGCGATGATGGACACCTTCTTCAAGGACATCTACAACCAGATCGCTAATATGAGCCCTGAAGAGATGGCGCGCATGAAGGAGATGATCCGGGAGCTGAACGAGATGCTCTCGGAGAAGATGGCCGGGGGCCAGCCGGACTTCCAGGGGTTCATGGACAAGTACGGCGACCTGTTCGGGGACAACCCGCCCCAGAGCCTGGAACAGCTCATTGAGGAGATGCAGCAGCAGGCGTCCGTCATGCAGGCGCTGCTGGACAGCTTGCCCCCGGAGATGCGCCAGCAGCTTCAAGACCTGTTGATGGACAAGGTGGGCGACCTGGGCCTGCAGCGGCAGCTCCAGGAGCTTTCGATCAACCTGGACATCCTGTACCCTTCGCGCGAACTCCAGGACCAGTATCCGTTCCGCGGCGACGAGGAGCTGGACCTGCTCCAGGCGATGAGCCTGATGGACAACCTGCAGGATCTGGACGGCCTGGAGAAGGAGCTGGAGCGCACCCAGTACGGGGGTGACTTAGAGGACATCGATGAGGAGAAGCTGCGGGAGCTGTTGGGGGAAGAGGCGTATGAGACCCTAAAGCAGCTAAAGGAGTTCCTGGAGATACTTGAGGAGGCGGGCTACATCCGCCGCAAAGGGAAGGCCTGGGAGCTGACGCCCAAGGGT
>CBDURB010000061.1:0-7438 GCA_965369585.1 uncultured bacterium | reverse complement strand
CGCGCCCTGGACGCGAGACCTTACGCGGAGAAGATGCGATGGGTGCTGGCGGACCTGGCGGAGACGCTCCCGTTTGTGGACCCGGAGACGCTGCATCCTCTCCTGCGCCGTCACGAGGAGGTGAAGGCCGTAGAGGTGGTGTTCATCACCCCGGACCGCGGGCTCTGCGGCGGCCTGTCCGCCATCCTTAACCGCCGCGCGGCCTCGTTCATCATGGAGCTGGAGAAGCCGGTGCGCGCCGTCGCCGTGGGGCGCAAGGGGCGCGACTTTCTGCGCCGCACGGGTCAGGACGTCGTCGCCGAGTTCATCGACATCGGCGACAAGCCGGGCTACGAGGAGTGCCGGCCCATCGCCCAGGTCGTCATGGAGGACTTCGTCGCCGGCCGGGCGGACGAGGTGTACATCATCTACAGCCAGTTCGTGAGCACGGTGGTGCAGCGGCCGGAGGTGTACAAGCTGCTGCCGGTGGAGCCGCCGGCGGAGGCCGCCACCTGGGGCGTAGATTACATTTACGAGCCGACTCGTGAGGAGGTGCTGGCCGAGCTGTTGCCGCGGTACGTGGAAGGGCAGGTCTACGAGGCGATCCTAGAGGCGATCGCCAGCGAGCAGTCGGCGCGCATGGTGGCGATGCGCAACGCTACCGATAACGCCAACGAGATCACGCGCGACCTGACGCTGGTGTACAACAAGGTCCGCCAGGAGTCCATCACGGGCGAGCTGCTGGACATCACCGGCGGCGTTGAGGCTTTGAAAGGGAAATAGCCGCGGATGTGGCTGAATAGAATCTCGGTGGGAGGTAGACATGGCGAAGGGCACTAAGGGCAAGCTGGTTCAGATCATCGGCACGGTGGTGGACGTGGAGTTCCCGGCCGAGGAGTTGCCGGCGATCTACGACGCCGTGGAGATCGACACCGGCGACGGCGGCAAGCTCGTGGTCGAGGTGCAGCAGCACCTGGGCAACAACTGGGTGCGCTGCCTGGCCATGGACACCACCGACGGCCTACGGCGCGGCGCCGAGTGCGTGGACACCGGCTCGCCGATCACCGTCCCGGTCGGCCATGCCTGCCTGGGGCGGCTGTTCAACGTCCTCGGCGAGCCCCTGGACGACCTGGGGGAGGTCAAGGCGGACGAGCTCTGGCCGATCCACCGTCCGGCGCCACCCATGGAAGAGCGCGAGACGACGCCGCAGGTGCTGGAGACCGGCATCAAGGTGCTGGACCTGGTATCGCCGTTCACCAAAGGGGGTAAGGTGGGCGCCTACGGCGGCGCCGGCGTGGGCAAGACGGTGATCATCATGGAGCTCATCCGCAACATCGCGACGGAGCACGGCGGTTTCTCCGTGTTCGCCGGCGTGGGTGAGCGCTCACGCGAGGGGAACGACCTCTGGCACGATATGCGCGGCTCCGGCGTCATCGAGAAGACGGTGCTGGTGTTCGGCCAGATGAACGAGCCCCCCGGCGTGCGGGCCCGCATCGGCCTCACCGGCGTGACGATGGCGGAGTACTTCCGCGACCAGGAGGGTCAGGACGTCCTGCTGTTCATCGATAACGTGTACCGCTACATCCTGGCGAACATGGAGGTGTCGGCGCTGCTGGGCCGCATGCCCTCCGCGGTGGGGTACCAGCCCACCCTGGCCACGGACATGGGCGCCCTGGAGGAGCGGATCACCTCCACCAAGCGCGGCTCCATCACCTCCTTCCAGGCGATCTACGTGCCCGCCGACGACTACACCGACCCGGGGATCGTCACCACGTTCGGCCACCTGGACGCGGTGATCGCGCTGGAGCGGTCGCTTGTTGAGCAGGGGCTGTACCCGGCGGTGGACCCGCTGACGTCGTTCTCACGCGTCCTGGACCCGCGCGTCGTGGGTGAGGAGCACTATCAGACGGCGCGGGGGGTGCAGGTGGTGCTCCAGCGGTACAAGGACCTGCAGGACATCATCGCCATCCTGGGGGTAGAGGAGCTATCGGAGGAGGACAAGCAGGCGGTGGGGCGGGCGCGTCGCATCCAGCGTTTTCTGTCGCAGCCGATGTTCGTGGCGGAGACGTTCACGGGTCGGCCCGGCCGCTACGTGCCGGTGAAGGAGACGGTGCGCGGGTTCCGCGAGATTCTGGATGGGAAGTGGGACCACCTGCCGGAGCAGGCGTTCTACATGGTGGGCGGCATTGAGGAGGCGGCGGAGCAGGCGGAGAAGATGGAGAAGGAAGCGGCGGCGTAGGATTAGGGCGATGGCGTAGAGAGAGAGCGGTATGTGGTTCTGCTATCATGATGAGGCTGGTCGGCGGGAGATGGTGAGCAAGGGATGCCCCTGAAGGTCGAGATCGTCACGGCGGAGCAGGTGGTCTACTCCGAGGAAGAAGTGGACCGTCTGATTGTGCCCGGTGTGGAGGGCGAGCTGGGCGTCCTCACGCTGCACGCCCCTCTATTGACGATGATCCAGCCGGGAGTGCTGCGCATAGTCAAGGGCGACGATGAAGTGGAGATGGCGATCACGGGCGGCTTCATCGAGGTGCGCGACAACCGAATAACGATCCTGGCTGACGCGGCGGAGCGGGCCGAAGAGATCGATGAGGCTCGAGCGGAGGAGGCGCGTCGCCAAGCCCAGCGCCGCCTGGAGGAGCGGGAGACGGAGGTGGACATGGCGCAGGTGCAGGCGGAGCTAGCGCGGGCGATGTCCCGCATCAAGGCTGTGGCGCGACGGCGCCGGCGAAGGGGCGGCGTGCCGCCCGGCCCGCCGGGACCTTAGTGGGGATTCGTCTTTGAAAGAGCAGACGGCGCCGCTTATCTTCACCAACAGCCGCGACGGTACCAAGCTGGTTATCGATGGCGGGAAACCGCTGCACGGCAGCGTCGACGTTAACGGCTCCAAGAACGCGGCGATGGGCGCGATGGCGGCGGCCCTTCTCGTAGCGGAAGACTGCTACCTGGAGAACGTCCCCGCTATCGGCGACGTGGGGCATATGGCGGAGGTGCTGCGCAGCCTGGGCGCTACTGTGGAGCCGACGTCCGAGCATGGTCTGCGTATCAACACCGCCAAGCTGACAAGCTCCTCGCCTCCAACGGAGCTCGTCGGGAACCTGCGCGCCAGCTTCCTGGTCATGGGGGCGCTGCTGGCGCGGCTGGGCTCGGCCGGCTGCTCGCCGCCGGGGGGCGATGTCATCGGCCAGCGTCCCATCGACGTGCACCTGGCTGGGTTTGAGGCGATGGGCAGCCGCGTCGACCGTGAGGGGGAGAAGTACGTTGTGGAGACCGATGGGCTCAGGGGGGCGCGCCTGTTCGCTGACTACCCGAGCGTGCTGGGCACACAGAACCTGATGCTGGCCGCGGTCACCGCCGCCGGCACAACAACTATCGTGAACGCGGCCTCGGAGCCGGAGGTGCAGAGCCTGGCGGCGATGCTGAACTCCATGGGGGCGCAGATCAGCGGCGCCGGCAGTCACACCGTCACCATCGCCGGCGTGGAGGAGCTTCACGGGACAACATACCGCATCATCCCGGATCGCCTGGAGGCGGGCACCTTCGCTATCGCCGCCGCTATTACCGGCGGCCGGGTGGAGATTCGAGGCGTTCACCTAGGCCACCTGTTCTCACTTATCGCTAAGATGCGGGAGGCCGGCGCAGTGGTGGAGGAAGATGGGGATACGTTAAGGGTTTGGCGGGACGACGAGTTGCGGGCGGTCACTATTCAGGCGCTGCCCTACCCCGGCCTCGCCACCGACCTCCAGGCGCCGATGGCCGTGCTCCTCACTCAGGCCCGCGGCGTAAGCTACATACACGAGCGGGTGTTCGATAACCGCCTGTTGTATGTGAGCGAGTTGCGGAAGATGGGTGCGGAGGTAGTGACGACTGGCACCACCACTGCTATCATTAGCGGGCCGACCCCACTCCTCGGTTCCAGCGTAAGGGCGCTGGACGTGCGGGCGGGTGCGGCGTTGATACTGGCCGGTCTGGCTGCCAGTGGCCGAACTGAGGTGGCGGACGTGTATCACGTGGACCGAGGCTACGAGCGCATCGCTTCCAAGCTGCGCAGCCTCGGGGCGGCGATCGAGAGGGTGTAGTTTGTTCGGTAAGCGCATCGGCGTTGATCTGGGCACGGCCAACGTCCTGATCTACGTAAAGGGCAAGGGAATCGTTAGCTCGGAGCCCTCTGTGGTGGCGGTGGCTCAGCGGGACAACAGCATCGTGGCGGTGGGGACCGAGGCGCGCGATATGCTGGGCCGGACGCCGAGCGCCATTCAGGTGATCCGTCCTATGCGCGACGGCGTTATCGCCGATTATCTGACCACGGAAGCGATGCTCCGCTACTTTATCGGCAAGGTGAACGGGCGGTTCTCCCTGGTTAAGCCTGAAGTGATGGTCTGTGTGCCCGCGGGCGTGACCGGGGTGGAGCAGCGAGCCGTGCAGGACGCCTGCGAGGCGGCCGGGGCGCGGCGGCCCGCCTACGTCGTTTCGGAGCCGCTGGCTGCGGCCATCGGGGCCCGCATCCCCATCAGCACGCCCCAGGGCCACATGGTAGTTGACATCGGCGGCGGCCGCGCCGAGGCGGCGGTCATCTCTATGTACGGCATCGTCGTCAGTGAATCGGTGCGGGTGGCGGGTGATCGGCTGGACGACGCCATAGCCGCGCACATAAAGCGCCGCTATAACCTCAACATCGGCGATCGCACGGCTGAGGATGTGAAGATCGCCATCGGCAGTGCCCTGCCGCTTGACGAGCAGCTCACGTATGACGTGCGTGGACGGGACCAGATCAGCGGCCTTCCTAAGACGGTAACCGTAACCGCGGAAGATGTTTGTCAGGCTCTCCACGATGCACTCCAGGCCATTCTGGGCAGTGTTCGCTCGGTCCTGGAGCGGACGCCTCCTGAGCTCGCTGCGGATATAATTGACCGGGGTATAGTGCTCACCGGCGGGACGGCGCTTCTGCGCAACCTGGACCGGCTGATCACTCAGGAGATCGGCATCCCCTGCTATGTGGCGGATAACCCGATGGACTGCGTGGCTATAGGGGCTGGAATTGCCCTAGAGCATCTGGATCTGATCCAGAGGGCGCAGCCACCCGAGGGAGAGTGGATGGTCAGCTTCTAGCGGCTGCTGCTGTGGAACGAGGAGAGTTTTTCAGGTAGTAGGCCATGCTCTGGAGTGCCAGCACCGGCTCAATGCGCTTCAGGTAGACTCCCTGCGGCACGCGGGCGGGAATGGGCGCATAGCTGAGGATGGCGCGGACGCCGCACTTAACCAGGGTATCGATGACGTTCTGGGCGGTCTCAGCGGGGACAGCGACGATGCCAACGTCCACGGGGTTTTTCAATAGGGTCTTCTCCAAGTCGTTGGCGTCTTTTATCATCAGGTTCTCGATCTGCTGTCCTATCCTCTTGGGGTCTGTGTCGAACGCCTCGACGATGCGAAACCCCTGAGGTCCGAAACCTTCATAGCCGAGGATGGCGCGGCCCAGTTTGCCTACGCCTATTACGGCCATGCGCCACTGCCTGTCCAGACCGAGGATGTGGTGCAGTTCGTCCAGCAGCTTGCGGACGTTGTAGCCGCGCCCTTGCTTACCGAAGCGGCCGAAGTAGCTGAGGTCCTTGCGGATCTGGGCGGGGGTTACGCTCAGAAGAGTGCCCAACTCCTGGGAGCTGACCACGTCTCGGCCTTCCTCCTCAAGCGTAGATAGGGCACGTGTGTAGAGGGGGAGCCGGTCGATGACTACAGGCGGTATCTCCATGAAGGTTTGTCTCCGTTGTCATTTATTATCTCAATAGACGTCTTCGCCAGCGTCTATTGAGATCGGTAGGGCTGAGCATCTTATAGCATTCGCAGTGCGCCCCAGTCAAGGGTTTGTGCTCACAATTACAAACCTTCGGCCCCGCGGCTAGCCCTCGCTGGCAGAGGGCGGCGATAAACGTGGCGGCGAATCTGTCAGGTTCCTGCTTTGCGCTTGTGATGCGCCAGATCGTATTTCAAGAAGAGAGCTGATAGGTCTCCCAGCCGTTCCCTTTCTAGGTAACGTAACTGACGTAGGTGGCGTCTTAACCTGATGACGGCGATTAGCCAACGTCAGGAGAGTATTTGATATGGAGCGCAGATACGAGTCCGCTGAGGAAGCCACTGAAGGCGGATCCATTGGACAAGCGGGTGAGACACAGCGGCGGTCGGCGGTCTTTCATAGCGAGGACGAAGACGGCCGGGACGGTCAGGACTTGGTGCCTGACAGTGATCCAGCCCAGAACGAAGCCGGGAATTCGATAGCGCAGACGCTGAGCGACGCCGCCGCGACCCTAGAGGCCGAGCCGCCCGCGTCGGCGGGAGGGCCGGAAAGTTCGGTCTTCCCCAAGCAGCCGAGCACGCTGGCGGAGGTTGGCCTTTCAAAGGCGTTTCTTACGGATCTGACGCTTAAGATAATGCACTACTCCGGCACCCCCTCCTCAGCACAGCTGGTGCGTAGGTTGGGGCTTGGCCAGACGATGGTGCAGCAGATACTGAAGGTTCTCCAGGAAGAGCGCCTGTGTGAGGTGTTGAGCCAGTCAGACCTGTTCACAGGGAACTATCGCTACCGTCTTTCGGAACGAGGAACGGCAAGGGCGTCGGAGGCGCTAGAGCGTACTCGCTACGCTGGGCCTGTGCCCGTGACCGCGGAGCAGTACGCGGAGGTTATTCGGGCGCAGCAGGCGCAAAGACAGATGCCGTCACCGGCGCGCATCAAGACGATTCTTGACGAGTTTGTCCTGGCACCGGAAGTTGCCGACTCGGTGGCGCGCGCTCTCTACTCCGGCAAGACTACGATGTTCTACGGCCCTTCCGGCAACGGTAAGACCAGCATCCTGGAGCTGTTCGCCAACAACTTCGACGGCGTAGCCCTTATGCCCTACGCCCTGTATGTCTACGGTCAGGTGATCCGGGTGTTCGACCCCTCCGTTCATGAGGCGATCGGTGATGTTGACGGCGGAGACGCAGTGAAGGACGATGCGAAGCTGGATCGTCGCTGGGTGATGGTGCGCAGGCCGGCCGTGGTCCTCGGCTCGGAGCTGGGGCAGGAATCGCTGAACCTGGCCTATGATCCACAGGCCCGCTTCTACCAGGCCCCTCCGCACGTCAAGGCCCAGGGTGGCGTCCTGATTGTTGATGACCTGGGCCGTCAGAAGACGGACGCCCGGGACCTGATGACCCGCTGGCTTATCTCCGTGGAGCGCGGCTGGGACAGTCTGAGCCTGATCACGGGCGAGAAGCTGAAAATACCGTTTGATGTTCAGCTCCTGTTCGCGACCAATCAGCCGATGGAGCAGTTGGCCGACGAGGCTCTCCTGAGGCGGATTCTGTATAAGGTTGAGATACCAAGCCCCGGCCCCACGGAGTTCGCGGAGATCCTGCGTCAGCTCTGCCAGAAGAGGGGGGTACAGACGCCGGATGGCGCGATCGAGCGCGTGGTGGAGCGGCTGTA
>CBDURB010000060.1:0-7587 GCA_965369585.1 uncultured bacterium | reverse complement strand
ATCGCCTCCGGCTGCGCTACCGCCGGCGCCGCGGTCGTGTCCGCCCGCTCCTCGAGCTCCTGGGCCCCAGCCTCGTCGCCTATGTCTCGCTGCATCGCCGCCCTCGTCTCCAGCTGCTTCCGCTCCTCCTCCGCCGCTCGGTCCAGCTCTGCCTGCGCCGCCGCCGCCTCCCGCTGTAGCTTCTGGTTGTACGCCAGCGCCGCCGCCTTGATCGTCGCCTCCGCCTCGGCGAGCCGGTCGATCGCCGGCTTGAAGAGCTCGAGCACCTGCTTCTTGGCCGCGTCCATCGGCCGGGTGATCGACAGCCGCAGATCCGCGAGCGCCTTCTGCCGGCCCTTGACGTCGCCCAGAAGCACCGCGCTCGCCTTGAGCTCCTCCCCCGTCCCGATGATTAGGTCCGCCGCCCTCTCGGCCAGTGAGGTGGTCTCCTCGTCCTCCTTGCTGACCGCATCCTTGGCCAGCTCGACTACCTGGGTCTGTGTGTCCTTCGCGTTCTTCTCTACCGTCATATCCTCTCCTTCAGCGCGGCGCGGGCTGCGTCTGCTATCTCTCGTAGCAACCTACCGTCCTCCGCAGGTGACGGCCTCTTTTCTAGATGGCCTGCCCGTTCATGAAGGTGCCCAGCCACAATAACCAGCTTCTCTCGCAGCCGCTCGTTCTCGGCCTCTAGGGCGGCGATGCGCTCTTTGCTCCTTCGTATCGCCAAGGCGGTCCAATCGTCCGCTACCAACTGCGCTACTGTCTTCTTTGGCATCACGCCTCCCCAGACGGGTCTAGCGACTTGGCCAGGTCCGCTGCCAGCGCGTCCAGCTCCGCGAGTACATCATCCACGCCCACCACCATACCACTAAGCCCGCCGCCCCGCAAGCGCCGGGATGGCCCGCCTGGTGGCAAGGCGTGTGCTATCTTTTGTGCGCGCGGCTTGTGCGGTTCTGGGGCACTGGCCGAGGAAGGCACACCGCAGATACGAAACCAGTTCGGCACCAGACTCGCCACTGTTTTGGCACAATCCGCCGTGTGCTGAGCCCACCAGCCCCGGCCCAGGCTCTCAGGTGCGCGTCAAAGCGGGTAAAAAGGAACGCCCCTTGGTAGGTAGGGGCGCCCCTGGTTAGGGCCGCTGTCGTGGACGTCAGCCCCGGGAAAGGCTATTGCGGGGGGTGGGGCTCGGCCGCGTCGATGGCGTCTCGGGCTTGCCGCGATACAGGCGTAGCTTCTACATCGGCTAGGTCTAGGTATGCCCCGTCGTCTGCCAGGGCGATGATAGCCTTCAGCGCCGCCAGCAGGTCCGGCGCGGCTGCCATGAGGCGGACGTTGGCCTCGGTGTCCGGTGTTGCTTCTACCACCCACACGAGGCCGCCTGTTTGTTGGTCGAGCGCTAGCGTCCACGTCCCTAGGGCGGGCCCCGTTGGTGGCACTGGGTTGGCGCTCGGCGTGTGCTCTGCTCCGTCTGCCATCTCTTCGTCGCTTGGCTCCCCGAAGATTGGATGGCAATGATCGCATGACCCAGCCGATCCTGTTCCTGTGTGTCCGTGACAATGACACGGGCAATCTGCGTCCATCTCTCGCTCTCCTCCCTCTGCTCGCCGGCGCCGACACACCGCCTGGATTATGCTCGCGAACTCGCCACGTTTCCGAGCCGTAGCGTCGCCTCTCGCCTTCCGTCGCAGGCTTCACAGATTACCTCGTCCATCGTGAACTCGACGCCGCAGTCCTCGCACTCCGTCGCGTCTGGGTCGTACCCTTCCTCGGAGTCCTCGTTCTCCCGGGTGTATCGGCGGTAGTCCGTCATCTCTTTTTCTCCTCTCACCGACATTATCGGACACCACTACACGTTCCTGAATACCCAATCTCAAGTTTTTTCAGAGAACTTTTCTCCTCCCCCTAACAGGTATCCAGATCCCGTTGAGGCCATCGGTCAAAGAGTATATTACAGCACACACCCCTATAAGGGGGGGTGTGCACTGTATATACGTCTTAACCTCTCCGTTTTGGCTGGAAACACGTTACATGTAAGGAATTGGACCCCCAAAAACACCGACATGTATCCATTAGGTATCCGTTAGGTATCCAACTTTCACCATTCCCAGACTCGACACGTGTCCATTAGGTATCCATCGCGTGTCCGTAAATGATAAGGCTCTTACCGTGGATACGCGTTGGATACGCGTCGGATACCAGTTAAAAAGTAAAGCGCCTTTTTGAATGGGGAAGTTACCATAAGAGACGTATCCGGAAGTTTACTTCGTGTATTGCTTTCGGGCCCAATTCGGGGACGAACGCGGGAAAGCTGCGGACCGTTGACATGGGCGGGAAGGAGTGGGGAATCGCGGCGCACGCCTTGACGGATACTGCGCCACGGGTTAGCATTTGGGGCGATATGGGTGCCGTAGACTCTCAGGCAGTCATCCGAACAGCCAGGAATTGATCACTCTATGCGTGGACCGGGCCGACCGTGGGTCAAGGGCCAGTCGGGCAACCCGTCCGGCAGGCGGAAGAGCATTGCCGAGGAGTGCAGCCAGGCCCTAGAGCGCCGCCTGGGCGGCGAAGAGATGGCGGGGTACCTGGATGGGCACATCAAGGCGGGTTCCGAGAAGGCCCTGTTCTACGCCTACGATAGAATCCTCGGCCGCCCAGCTCAGGCCATCCAGATCTCAGGCGACGCTGAGCGCCCGCTCCACGGCCTGATAGGCGTGGTGGGCCGGGAGATGCTCCCGGTCGGTGCACCCACCGCCATCGACGCGCCCATCGAGGGGGAGTTGGTGGTCGATGACGAGCAGGAGCCGGACGATACGGGGGTGCCATAACTTCTACGTTATGGCGTAGCTGTCAAGGGGGTGCCGTGGGGCCCGATCGGAGCCTAAGACCCCGCCACGCCGAGCCTATATGAGTTTGCGGTATCCACCAGAAAGTTGATGACTGAAAACCGAATGGTTCACCCTCCGATGCAGTTCCCCAGAATCAATCGAGCGGTGCGTGAGGCGCGGGCAGTGAAACGAAAGCTAGGGGCCGCGGGGGTTACGAAGACTGCCAGGTCCCGGGTGACGCTCAAGAAGGGGAGTGGGTTGCCGATAGAGCGGTGTTTGGGGTGTGGGCGGAAGTATATTGGGGAGGTGTGTCCGTTCTGTGGGGGCGGGAAGTGAGCGAGTCAGCCGTAGACGAGACAATAGCGGACGCGAAGCGGATACGAGGCTCAGAGCCGCCGATGCAGACGTCAGAGGTGACTGAGCGCTGCCTGGACCCGGAGCGCTGCGACGCGCAGCACAATATTGTGTCGCGGATCGTAGAGGTGGAGTGGGTGGACTCGACGACGGTGAACGGCTGGCACCACGCCGAGGACATCCCCGGGGCGGATCCGATTCACAGCGTCGGCTACCTCCACCGCGAGGACGAGAGCGAACTTGTGTTGACCCAGAGCATGAATCTTGCCGAGGACGCGCCTCGCGTGAGAACGGCGAAGTTGTCGGAGTCGCTAATCATCCCGCGGTCGGCGATTCGGGCGGTGACGGAGCTGAGGCGTGGACGAAAAGCCTGACCTTCGAGAACTCCCGTGCGATGAGGACGGCTGCTGTGGTGAGTTCGTCCTTACGGGGGACTACGGCGAGGTGTGCTTTTTCACCTGTAGCGAGTGCGGGAAGACCGAGAAAGTCGAGTACGGGTGGTAGTCGCGTCTGAGGCGGGCCCGGTCACGGATTTCACGGCGATTCGGCATGGCGAGTGCGGGTTAGAGGCGCACACGGCGGAGTGTGGGTGTGCGTATCCGCAGCGCGACTTCTACATGAGCAAGACCATGTTCCCGCTGTATTACGGGGGGATCGGGATTGGGAAGACGCGGAGCTTGGTGGTGGACGCGTTCGATTATGCGTGGACGTGTCGGGGGTCGAGGCAGATTCTCACCGAGCCGACCTGGAATATGGTGAGAGACATCCTGCTGCCGACGGTGGACGACTGCTATTCGGGGCAGTTGGGGACGCACTACTCGATGACGCGGGTGCCGCCGATCAACATCACGTTCGTGAACGGGTCGACGCTGTGGTTCCGGTCGGTGGACGTGCAGGCGGACCGGTTGCGTGGTCCGAACCTGGCGCGAGTGCTGATGGACGAAGTGACGTTGGGCAAGCAGGAGGAGGCGTTTCTCATTCTCAGGGGGCGGCTGAGGCAGCCGGGGTATCTCTACCAGTTGAAGTGTACGGGGACGCCGAAGGGGCGGAACTGGGTGTGGCGCCGGTTCATCGACAAGCCGATGAAGCGTGTGGAGACGTTCTTCACCTCGACGCAGGACGCGGAGGACGGGGGCATCACCCCGCCGGACTATGTGGAGGGGCTGCTGGACGCCTACGGGGGCTGGGACAACCCTTTGGCGCGGCAGGAGCTGGGCGGGCAGTGGCTGCAGATGGCGGGGCAGGTATTCCCGCAGTTCACGCGGTACGACCACGTGAAGACGCTGGACGCTGCGGGCAGGGCTGTGCTGAAGGATCGGCTGGGCGGTATCGACTTCGGGGGCGTCTCGCCGACTGCGCTGGTGGCGGTGGGCTTGGGCGCCGGCGGCCGGGCGTGGGCTTTCGAGGAATGGTACAAGCCCGAGGCGACGATGGACGAACTCGGGAAGGCGATGGCCGATATGCAGGTGCGGTGCGGCATCAGGAAGTGGATCGCCGATCCTTCTGGCAAGGCGCAGATTCAGGCGTTGCAGGCGATGGGCTTCAAAGTGGCGAAAGCGCGGCACGGGAACAGGATCGCGCTCCGTGTCCAAGTTGTGGGCGCGCGGCTGAACGTGGACGGGGCGACGAAGATGCCGGGGCTCTACATCACGCCGGAGTCGCCGAATGGGATCGGAGAGCTGGAGGGGCTGTCGTGGAAGCGGGTCAAGTTGCAGGGGGACGCAGCCGAGATCATGACGGACGATTTCGAGCGCGGCGATCCTGACCACTACTTCGACGCCCTGGCGAACGTGCTGTTCGAGTATGACGGGAAGAAGGCACCGGGCCGGCGGCAGACGAAGCCGGTTTCCGTGTACGGGGACCGCTGATGGTTGAGCGAGGCTGCCAGATACTCATCAAGGACAATGCCTGGCGCAGAGTTCCCAATGTTCGCGCGGTGGCTGAGCGCGAGTTACGGAAGGCGCTGGAAGTGGACGGCTGCCACGACATCGAGCTCACGGAGCCGGAGTATCGCCTTATCGAGCCCGACGAGGGCCACAGCTACGAGCCCTTCTGGGCGTGGGAAATCTTCGCGACGGGGGTGCGTGATGCTTAGGCGCTACCTCGCCCGCCGGAAGATGCGCTGGGCGGTGCGGCGCGTGGCGAGGATGACGCCCTCGCTCCGCCGCTACGCGGAGTCCTCGCGGCAGGTGCGGCGCACCTCTCGGATAGCAGAGCGTGCCCTAATACCACACGGTCCGATCCGCATCGGCTTTGATATGCGAACACCCGCCGAGAGGAAGAGGGCTGACCGCATTGAGCGATTCTACCACGAGGCGCTTGACAGACTGGAAGGGAGGTGATGCCCCGTGATCGACGAAATCATGCGCGACCGTCGCCGCCGCCACCCTGGGCCCCCGCGCCGTGTCGGCGGCGCGCGCTTGACAGACTGAACGCCGCGAAGTAGGATTCGGGGTGACGGCGTGCCTTTTGTGGAGGGCCTCGCCATTCCCCGCGACCTCGACGCCGAGCCCACCGAAGCCACAGTTCGGGAACTCTTCGACTGGATCGGCGACAGCCGGGCCGGGTGGGGCGAACAGCGGGCGCTCGACAAAGTCTTCATCGACCTCATCAACGACGAGCACGCGGTCAAGCACCAGGACTTCAACGCCCCCGAACGCAAGAACCGGCTCGAGCCCGAGCGGATGTCGCTGGGGGAGGCGGCGCGCACCGTCGACGTGCTCTACAACCTGCACTCGGTCCCGCCGCGCATCGGCTTCCAGTGGTTCGGGCCCGGCACGCGCAACGTCGCCAAGTCGGACGAGTTGGAGATCGCGGTTGGCGAGCTCTTCGACCAGCTCAACCCGCCGACGGACTCGCCGTGGCAGCGGCAGACGAAGCAGCTCATCAGTCTGGGCCGGGAGGCCGGGCTGTACCTGCCGGGGAGCGCCTACTGGGCCGAGAAGTACCCTCACAAGGGCGAGGATGAGGGGGAAGTGGACTTCCAGAAGCGCACCGCGGACTGGCGGCGCAGGGCGCCCATCCCCATCCTCTGGCGCGACCTGCCGGCCGAGAGCACCTTCCCGCCCAGCCTGGGCTCGCTCAACGACCTCGCGCTGTCACAGGTCAAGACCACCTGGCACGAACTCGCGGACATCTTCAGCGAGAAGGAATTGAGCAAGGCGATACCGGACGAGAAAGAGCACTGGTTCGAGCCTGTCACCCTCGCCATCTACGCCAACCGCAAGTGGGTGGCTTACGGTGTCATTGACGACGAACCTGGGCACCACTTCGCGTTCGTCCACTGGGGCGGCGTGAAGGGCACCAAGATTCTCCGCTCTATCGGGCATGGGATGAACCGCTGCCCGATCCGCATCCTGGCCGGCAAAACCGGCATGTCGAAGATCCCCGGGCAATACTGGAAGTCCGTCCTGCACGACGTCCGCTTCATGATCCCGCAGTTGGACCGCCGGGCCTCCGAGGCCGCGACCGCGAGTTTCCAGTATGTCCTTCCCTGGCTCAAGGCGCACCTGCA
Organism: uncultured bacterium; assembly: GCA_965369585.1. Taxonomy (GTDB): domain Bacteria; phylum Chloroflexota; class Dehalococcoidia; order SM23-28-2; family RBG-16-64-32; genus JADFNQ01. Next base: position 915 of record CBDURB010000060.1, on the reverse strand, counting down.
AGACGACGCGGGCAAGGAGGAGGGGGCGCGCCTCGAGGAGATACTCTCGCAAGATGTCCTGGTGCTGAAGGCGGGGGACGCCACCAGCGGCGAGGGCAGAGAGGACATCACCGCGCTGCACGTCCCCGAGTTCGGTAAAGAGAACACCGAGCTCATGGGCTTCCAGCGCGACACCATCCGCGACCAGACCGGCGCGCACGAGGCGCTCAGCGGCGGGGCCCTCGCGGCCTCCATGCCCGCCTGGTCCCTGAACCAGATCACCGAGCAGGCGAAGTCGCGCCTGAAGGAGCTTACGACCTCCATCGTCTCCGCCCACATCGACCACGCCGAGAGCCTGATGGCGTGCGTAGAGGCCTTCGGCGAGCCGATCGTCCTCATGCGCGGGGACGAAGAGGGCGGGACGGTCACGCTCGAGCCGAAGCATCTGGAGAACTGGGTGCCGCGGCTGAAGGGCGAGTTCAAGCTGCAGGCGCCGGTCTCGCAGATCGCCATGATCCAAACGGCCATCCAGGCCATGGTGCAGATTAAGCAGGCCCGGCTGCCGCTGAGCATATTCCGCATTTCGGAAGTCATGCTCGGCATCGAGCAGCCCTTCGAGGAGTTCAAGCAGTCTGAGATCGAGCGCTTCCTGACCGGCGATGCGATGGCTGCGTGGCGCGAGAAGAACTGGCTCGAAGAGGCGGAGGTAGACCTTGCGGAAGGCGAGGGCATGAGCATGGAAGAGTTCGAGGGGCGGGCCGCCAACCTGCCGCCTGGCGTCAACCAGACCGTGCGCGGTTCGGCCGCGCGTAGCGCCAATCGCGCCGGCGCGCCGCTGAGTGCCCAGCCGGGAGGGCCGAAACCGGCGGTGACAGCGCAATGAGCGGGGGCGAGGACATGATGGGCCTGCTGCGTGAGGCAACCGAGGTGGGGGGC
>CBDURB010000059.1:0-7666 GCA_965369585.1 uncultured bacterium | reverse complement strand
ACCTGCTCGAAGAGCTGGTCGGTCTGGGCGTCCTGGCCCGGCTCCCGGTTGCAGAATACGACCTCGATGCGGGCGTCCAGCCGCCCGGCCGAGATCTCATCATGTACGGTGGCGAGGAGGCGCCTGGAGCCGGGGCCGCGGCCGGTGGAGAACCAGGCAAGCTTAAGCATCGGCCGGCTTCCAGCCCAGCTTCCGCCGCAGGACGGCGTATCGGCTGATCAGGTGCACCAGCTTCGTGGACGGCCGGCCGACCAGTGTGCCCCGGCGCAGCGCCGCCAGGAGTTCCTGCGGATCCTCGAAGCTCGCGGTCTCCACGTATGCCCGGCCGATCTCCCAGGGCGAATGAGCGTCGCTAACCGCTACGCCCACCAGCCCGTGCTTCTCGGCGAGGCGGGCCGCTTCTTCGTTGTCGCGTGCCAGCGTGGTGCGGGCGTTCATCACTTCGACGATGTCCACCAACGGGGCGAGGCGGGCCAGCCCCTCGGCGCCGACGCCGCCGCGGAACCGGTCCAGCGGGTGTGGCAGCGATACTGCTCCGCCCTGGGCGCGGATGCGCTCGATCGTCTCCTGCGCGCTCAGGCCCGGCGGCACCTCCTCGCTCAAGAAGAGGCCGATGATCTCGCCCTCACGGGAGCGTATCTCCGCGCCGACGATGACCCGGAAGGGTGCGATCTCCTTCACCGCCAGCGCCCCGCGGATCGTATTGTGGTCGGTGACGGCCACGCAAGTGATCCCCTTGCGCTGGCAGGCCGTCACGAACCGCTGGGGGGAGGTTATGCCGTCCGGCGAGTAGTATGTGTGGCTGTGCAGGTCTAAGCGGAGGGGCCGCTCTTCCCGGCCGGGCGCGGCGCTCATTCGGGCGGGATCTCCTCCTCTTCCTCGGCCACGTACGGCTCCGTCTCCTCTCGCAGGGTGGCGAACTCCTCCTGCAGCTTCGTTACCTTCAGCTCCGCCTTCTGGAGCAGCTCCTGGCAGCGGCGGGCCAGCTTCATCCCTTCCTCGTACAGCTTCACTGACTGTTCCAGGGTGAGGCCGCCCTCCTCCAGCCGGGTGACGGTCTCCTCCAGCCGTTTATAAAGGGACTCGAACCCCTCAGGGCCGCTGCGCCCGGCTGGGGACGTCTTCTTAGAAGCCATACTGCTTCGATACCTCTGCTGGGAAGCGGCCGTCCCGCACGTGCACCGTCAGCCGATCGCGACCGCGAACCTGCTTGACGCTGGTGATCACCCGCTTGGCCTGCCCTGAGCCTGTCGAAGGGTCCTCTCGCATCTGGACAACGGCGTAGCCTCGGGCCAGCGTGCGATGCGGGTCCAGCGACCGCAGCTGGGCGGCGAAGCTGTTCAGCCTCTCACTGCGGCGGGCGGTAGCGCGCTCCATGGCGACCTCCGTCGCCAGCACCAGCGCGGCCAGGCGCTCTCGTATCGGTGATGGATCGGGCTTGGCCTGTCGCAGCCGCTGCACGGCGTGCGCGGTGGCGGTGCGCCCCTGGTTCACTCGGCCGGCCGTCCAGGTGTGGAGAGCCAGCGCCAGTCCTTCGGTCCGGCGCCAGACGTCCACACGGTCAGGCAGCGCCGTCTCCGCCGCAGCCGAGGGCGTGGGCGCCCGCACGTCCGCCACGTAGTCGGCGATGGTGAAGTCAACCTCATGTCCCACGCCGCTGATCACCGGCACGCGGCTGCCGTACACGGCCCGCGCGACGATCTCCTCGTTGAACGGCCACAGATCCTCGATGGAGCCGCCGCCGCGGGCGAGGATGATGACATCGATATTGGGCTCCTCATTTAGGCGTCGGAGCGATGCGGCGATGCCGGCTGCGGCCTCAGCGCCCTGCACGGGCGTCGGCGCCAGGACGATCTCGACCAGGGGCCAGCGCCGCCCGGCGACGTGGCATATATCGTGGAAGACAGCTCCCGTGGGCGAGGTCACCACGCCGACTCGTTGTGGGAACGGCGGCAGAGGCCGCTTGCGGGTTGGGTCGAACAAACCCTCGGCCTCGAGCTGCTCCTTAAGCCGCTCAAACTGGGCCTGCCACACGCCGATGCCGGCGGGCTGCACGAAGTCCACGATGAGCTGGAGGTCGCCGCGGGTTTCGTAGAAGGAGACGTTGCCGTGGGCCAGCACCTGCGCTCCGCTCTCGACCGGGGCGTCGCTGCGGGCACGGCGGAACATCACACAGCGGAGCTGCGCCTCCTCGTCCTTGAGAGTGAAGTAGAGGTGGCCGGCGCTGGAGCGGGTGAAGTTGGAGACCTCGCCTTCCAGCCAGATGTTGGAGAGGCGCAGGTCGCTCTCGATAAGCTCCTTCAGGTAGCGGGCCAGCCAGGAGACGCGGTAGGCTTCAATCAAGCGCTGCTCGCCCTCTCAAGGTATTCGCCGGTGCGCGTGTCCACTTTTAGCACGTCGCCGACGCCGATGAACAGCGGCACCTGGATGCTGATGCCGGTCTCCAGTTTGGCGAGCTTGGTGCCGCCCTGGGCTGTGTCGCCCTTCAACCCAGGGTCGGTCTCCGTCACCGTCAGCGCCACCGCCGCCGTCAGCTCCACCCCTATCGCCTCATCGCCGTAGGTCAGCAGCTCACAGGTGGCGCTCTCCTTCAGGTAGTCCAGCGCGTCTCCCAACTGCTCCTTGCTGAGGGGGAACTGGTCGTACGTCTCCGTGTTCATGAAGAAGTGCAGGTCGCCCTCACTGTACAGGTACTGGGCCGGCTGGCGCTCCACCCGCGCCCGCGTGAAGCGGGCACCCGCCATGACGGTCTTCTCTATGATGTGGCCCGCGCGCACGTCCCGCAGCTTCATCCGCACCTGTGCCGAGCCCCGGCCTATCTTGATGTGCTGCACGTCCAGCACCTGATACAGGGTGCCGTCTATCTCCAACGTTACGCCCTTCCGCACGTCTCCGGTATCTATCATCTCTCCCCCGTTACGCTTGCAGCTTGGGTGCGTGGCTCATCAGCCGCGCCTTCCCGTTCTCCATCACTACCATGTCCTCGATGCGCACTCCGCCCCAGCCGCTGATGTATATCCCCGGCTCGATGGTGGCTACCATGCCGTCCTTGAGCTCGTCCTTGGACTTTCTCGCCAGGCGTGGCGACTCGTGCACCAGCAGGCCGACGCCGTGGCCCAGCCCGTGGCCGAAGTTCTCACCGTACCCCGCCTCCGCGATGACGTTGTGGGCCAGCGTGTGTGCCTCCTCGCCGCTCATGCCGGACTTCACCAACTCCTCCGCCGTTAGCTGTGCTGTCAGCACGATATCGTATATCTCGCGGAAGCGCCCGTCCTCCCCATCGACGGTGATGGTGCGGGTGAGGTCGGAGCAGTAGCCGTCGACCCTCACGCCCATGTCGATGACGATGGGCTCGCCGGCCTCGATGGGGCGCTCGCGCGGCTGAGCGTGGGGCATCGCGCCCCAGGGCCCCGCCGCCACGATCGTCTCGAACGAAAGCCCCTCGGCGCCGTGCTCGCGGGCGTACTTCTCGATCTCCCAGGCGACCTGCTGTTCCGTCCATCCCGGCTCGATGCACTGAGCGATCGCCTGAAACGCCTCGTCGCCCAGGTCGACCGCTCGCTGGATGGCCGCGATCTCTTCCGGTTGTTTGATCGTTCGTAGCTCCTCCACCAGAGGCGGGGCGGCCAGCAGCTTCGGCCGCTCCGCCGAAGGTATCTTCTCCAGCGCCTTCTTCATCGACTGGTAGGCGCTGACGGTCGTTCCCGCGGGCTCGAACCCGATTCGCTTTCCTGTAAGCCCCGCCTCGCTCACCAGCGTTCCGAGCCAGCTCTCCATGCCGCCGCTGGTGCGGAACAGTGTGAAGCCGGGCGACTCCCGCTCCGCCTGCTCGAAGTAGCGAAAGTCCACGGCGATGAAGGCGGCGTCGGCGGTGATGAGCAGCCAGCCGATGGAGCCGGTGAAGTCCGATAGGTAGCGCCGGTTGGCCGCGTGGCTATGGAAGGTGTCCTCCACCGGTGCTCCCACCAGGAAGCCGTCCAGCCTTGCTTCAGCCAGACGCTCCCTGAGACGTCGCAGTCTTTCGCTCACCCGCTGCGCTCCTTCAAGATGGCGACCAGCGAGTCCAGCGCCGCGAGGTACCCCCGCCAGCCCAGTCCGCTCACCTGGCCAACAGCTATGTCCGCCAGGACGGAGTGGTGCCGGAACTCCTCTCGGGCGTGGATGTTAGAGATGTGCACTTCTACAAACGGCAGCCTTGTCGCCTCCAGGGCGTCGCGAAGGGCCAGACTGTAGTGGGTGAGGGCGCCGGGATTGATCAGAGCGCCATCGGCGGAGGGCGACTCCTTCTGCAGGAAGTCGATAATTCCCCCTTCGTCGTTGGACTGAAAAGCGCTGATCTCCACCCCCATCTCCTCCGCTCGTTTCCGCACCCTCTCTTCGATCTGCTGGAGGGTGGTGGAGCCGTATATCTCCGGTTGTCGCTGGCCGAGGAGGTTCAGGTTAGGGCCGTTGATCAGCAGTATACGCATCGTCTTCTTCTTGGCGTGGTTCCTTGCCCTCAGGCAGGCGCGCCTTCAATCGCACTTGATTATAGAACGCCTGGGTGTACACGCGCCTCTGCTGCTCCTCCGTCACGTGGGTGTATATCTGGGTGGTGTTGGCGCTGGCGTGTCCCAGCAGCTCCTGCACCACCCTCAGCTCCGCGCCGCCGTCCAGCATATGGGTGGCGAAGGAGTGCCGCAGCAGGTGAGGGTATACCCGCTGGCTGAGCCCTGCCATCAGGGCGTGCTTGCGCACGGTCTTCTGCACGGAGCGGCCCGATAGCCGCTTGCCATCGCGGTTGATGAACAGCGCCGTCTCTCCCGCCCGCGCCAGCTTCGGACGACCTTCGCGTAGGTAGCGCTGAAGCGCCTGCGTCGCCGGCCGGCCGATGAGTACGATTCGCTCCTTGTTCCCTTTGCCGCGCACCCGCGCGAGCTGTTCGCTAAGGTCGACGCCGGCCACGTCCAGGCCTACCACCTCCGCGAGCCGGAGCCCCGAAGCATACATCAGCTCCAGGATTGCGCGGTCACGCAGCCCCTGGGGTACGTCCGAGTCCGCGCTCTCGATGAGCGCCGTAAGCTGGTCTTTCCCCAGGATCTGGGGCAGGCGCCGCTCCCGTTTGTGGCTGGTCACGCCCATGAGAGGATCGCGCTCAAGGACGCCTTCTCGAACCAAGAAGCGATAGAAGGTGTGAATTGTGCTCATCTTGCGGCTGACGCTGGCCGAGGCTGTATCGGCCTCATGCAGGCGGGCCAGGTAGCGCCGGAAGGACTGCCTGTCTACCTCCAGGGGCCCGAGCCCCTCCTCGGTTTCCAGGTAGCGGCCGAAGTGGCACAGGTCGGCGCGGTAGTTCCGGATGGTGTACGAGGAGAGGTTTCGCTCCGCCTTCAGGTAGCGGACGTAGGGCTCGATGAGCTCTTTCATCAGGCCGGGGTTGAGGCTGGTTCCTTCTCCTCCACCTCTCCCCGCCAGTCGCAGGCGGAACAGCGCCCCTTCAGCTTACCTTCCGCTTGCTGCCGCTCGGCGGTGATCAGGCCGCCACACTGGGGGCAGGGCGTGGTCAGGGGCTTGTTCCATACTACGAAGTCGCACTTGGGGTAATTGACGCAGCCGTAGAAGGTACGACCCTTGCGTGAACGTCTCTCCACCAGGTCACCGCCATCGCGCGGGCAGGAGGCGCCAGTCTTCGTCAGCAGCGACCGGCGGCCCTTGCAATCAGGGTAGCGGGTGCAGGCCAGGAACCGTCCGAAGCGGCCGCTGCGGATGGCCATCGGTGCGCTGCACTCGTCGCATTTCTCGTCTGTAGGCTCGGGCGGTGGCTCTTCTTCCCCCTCCAGGGGGCGGCTGCTGCGGCACTCCGGAAAGCCGGAGCAGGCCAGAAACCGTCCGCGCCGGCCCCAGCGCACTACCATCGGCTTGTCGCACTTTTCGCACTTCTGGTCGGTTACCTCCCGCTGCGGCGCCGCATCCTTGGCCGCCTCCAGGGCGCGCTCCAGAGGACGGTAGAACTGCTCCACGACGGGCTGCCAGTCCCGCTCTCCGCTGGCGATCTCGTCCAGCTCGTTCTCCATCTCCACCGTGAAGCCTTCGTCCACGAAGTCAGGGAAGTGCTCTACCAACAGGTCGTTGACCAGGGAGCCGAGGTCGGTGGGCCGCAGCTGGCGCTTCTCCTTCTCGACGTAGCCTCTGTCCTGGATCGTCGCCACCGTCGGCGCGTAGGTGCTCGGCCGGCCGATTCCTTTCTCCTCCAGCGCCTTGATCAGGCTTGCCTCCGTGAACCGCGGAGGGGGCTCTGTGAAGTGCTGGTCAGGGAGCAACTCCAACAGCCGCAGTGAGTCGTCCGCGGCCAGGGCAGGCAAGGGGTTCTTGCCTTCGTCTTCCTCTTCACCGTTGTCCTTGCCCTCCTCGTAGAGCTGTTTGTAGCCGGCGAAACGGAGTTGGGTGTTGGTGGCGCGCAGCAGCAGAGCTTCGGCATCGGTCTCTGGGATCGCCTTGATCTCGATTGCTGTCTGATCGAACTGGGCATCCGCCATCTGGCTGGCCAGGAAGCGCTGCCAGATCAGCGTATACAGTCGGTTTTGGTCGTTGTTCAAGTAACGGCGCACCGCTTCGGGCTCCCGCAGAACAGAGGTGGGACGGATCGCTTCGTGCGCTTCCTGCGCCCCTTTGACCTTTCTGCGGTACAGGCGGGGTGACGAGGGAACGAACTCCTTGCCGAACCTGGCGGCAATGTGCTCGCGGGCCTCCCGTCGCGCCACCTCCGCCACCTGCGTGGAGTCTGTGCGCATGTAGGTGATAAGGCCCACCTGGCCGCGTGTACCCAGCGGCAGCCCCTCGTAGAGCTGCTGGGCAACCACCATCGTGCGCTTGGCCGAGAATCCCAGTCGCCGAGACGCCTCCTGCTGGAGGGTGCTGGTGATGAACGGCGCTGCCGGTCGGCGAGACTGCACCTTCTGCTGCATGGCCAGGACGCTGTACGCCGCGCCCTTGAGCAGGGCGGACAGCCGCTCCGTCTCTATCTGATTTTCGATCTCCAACTTGCGCTTCTTGCCCTCGGCATAGCCCACCAGGCGGGCGCGGAAACCCTGTTCCGCGTTGCCGTCCTTCGCATCGGTGAGATGGGCGTCGATGGTCCAGTACTCCCGCGGCGTGAAGCCCTGAATCTCGCGTTCCCGCTCCACGACCAGCCGCGCCGCCACCGATTGCACGCGGCCAGCGGAGAGGCCGCGCCTGACCTGCTTCCAGAGGAAGGGGCTCAGGCGGTAACCGACCAGCCTGTCCAGCACGCGTCGTGCCTGCTGGGCGTCCACGAGCTGCATATCGATATCACGGGGGTGGCTGAACGCTTCGCGGACCGCCTCGGGCGTGATCTCATGGAACACCACGCGGACGTGGCGCTTGCCCTCCAGTTCGGCAGCCGCAACCAGGTGCCAGGCGATCGCCTCGCCCTCACGGTCGGGGTCGGTGGCCAGGTAGATGGTGGAGGCGCGCTCCGCCGCCTGTCGTATCTCCTTGACGGCCGAAGCCTTTGGTCGGGGGATGACGTACTTGGGCTCGAAATTCTGTTCTGTGTCCACACCAAGGGTGGACTTGGGCAGGTCGCGTACGTGACCCACGGAAGCCCTGATCTCGTACTCTGGGCCTAGTATTGCGGCTATCGTTCGCGCCTTCGCTGGCGATTCCA
>CBDURB010000058.1:0-7742 GCA_965369585.1 uncultured bacterium | reverse complement strand
GCTACCGTTTCGGCGATAGTCTCGCCCAGGAGGATGGAGTAGTTCTGGCCTCGGTCCTGGGGGTAGATCTGGCTCATGTTAGCCAGGTAGAGGCCGGGCACCGGGGTGCGGTGCTCCGGGATGCGGGAGCCGGCGCCCACCGTAAACACCGGCTGGGCGTCCGTGCCGCGAAACAGCCAGCGGTCGATGATCCAGCTCTCCTCGAAGGCGGCGTTGATCCGCTTGAGGTGCGGCAGGTAAAGCTCGCAGACCTGGTCCACGTCCATACTCAGGAGGGGCGACTGTTTGTCCAGGTAGTTCGAGACGTAGACTACGTGCTGGCCCCCGTACCGCTCTGGCCCGATCAAGTTCGTGTGCTCGACGATGGCCAGGAACGGGATGGAGCGGTCGTTAACGTTGAGCCAGTACATGCCGGAGAGCGGGCGCTTCAGCGTCAGGATCAGGCAGAGGGCGTCCTGATAGGGCACCCCTTCCAGCTTCTCGGCGTAGGATTCGGGGAGAGGCGGCGCGATGCGACGGAAGATATTGTTGGCCACGGTGGCCACGACGGCGTCGAAGAAGAGCGTTTCCCGACGCTCGCCGGCCAGCTCCAGGCCGACGCGACCGCCATCGGCGACGATACGCTGAACGGGGCGGCCCGCCTCGAGTTCGCCGCCCAGCTCGCGGACGCGTTCGATGAGCGCCTCGATCCAGGCGCCGAAGGAGCCCCGCAGGTAGCCGAGGATCTCCCGTTGGGACGGCCCGGCGCCGCGAGAGGCGAAGCGCAGGCGGATCTTGTTCCACAGCCACGTCATCACCAGCTCGTCGCCCAGGTCGCCGAACTTGCCGCGTAGCAGCGGCCCCCAGACCACGTCCAGGTTGCGCTGCCCGGCGAAGCGTCGGACCCACTCCTTGGCCCCGATGCTCTCGTAGCGGGAGCCGTCCTTCTGCCGCCGCAGGTAGAGCCCCATGAGCCCCAGGCGCACGCGGTCGATGAGGCCCACAGGGGTGAAACGCAGCAGGTCCATGGGGGTCACGAACGGGTAGATGCGGCCGTCGTAGAAGATGCCGACGCTGGACGGCTGCCAGGTGAGACGGGCTCCCAGACCCAGCTCATCGATGAGGCGAATGGCGGCGGTATCCGTGGTAAACAGGTGGTGGTAGAAGCATTCTATCGGCTCGCCGCCTCCGCCAGGAGCGGGCCTGCCCCCGGCGGGGATCTCGAAGGTGCGCACCAGGCCGCCCAGGGAGGGGCTGGTCTCGAACAGGTGAACGCGGTGTCCCTTCAAGAGGAGGCGGTAGGCGGCGGTGAGGCCGGCCACGCCGCCGCCGATGATGCCGACGGTCCGCGGTTCTTCGCTCATTCGGGTCGCTCCCCGATCAGGATCGGGGCCACGGGCTCGTCGCCGGCCCCGCTTAAGGTTCGTCCCAGGGACAGGTTGATGGCCCACAGGAAGACGAGCCCGGCGGCGATGACGGGCAGCAACAGGAAGCCGTGCAGGGCTACGGCGTAGGCGCCGGCCAGCGCGGAGCTGACGCCGAGGAAGGTGAGCGTCTCCTTCGTCAGCAGCTCGAAGGGGCCGATACCCCCTGCCGTGGAGGGGAGGCTGATCGCCAGGTTGGCCGCGGCGGTCACCATGAGGTAAGCGGCGAACCCCTCCTGAATGCCGAAGGAGCGGCCGACCAGGTAGTACATCAGCGCCTCCAGCAGCCAGGCGCTCAGGGAGGTGGCCAGCACCAGGATTACCAGGTAGGGGCTTCGGAGGCCTTGCAGCCCGCTTAGGAACGAGTCGACGAGCCCCCGGCTCCGTTCGCGCAGGGCGTGGGGCAGGAGGCCGATGCCCCTCTCCGTCCAGCGCCTGGCGCGGCCCGGTGACGAGGCTACGTAGACGAAAACCGCGAGCAGAACGGCTAAGGCCAGGGCCATCCCCACGGCGAGGGCCCGGAGCTCGCCGCTGAAGCCCAGGAGGGCGCCACCCAGGAACAGGAAAGAGACGAGGACGACGCCATCGAACACGCGCTCAACGGCGATCGTCCCCAGCGTGGCCATCTTCTTCACCTTGTGGCGCTCGTTCAGGATGTAGGCCCGGACCAGCTCGCCGGTGCGCAGCGGCAGAAGGTTGTTCGCCATGTAGCCGATGATGACGATGGGGTAGAGGGTGATCGTGTTGAGGCCGATGACCCCGCGCAGGAGATAGTGCCAGCGCAGGGAGCGCAGGACGGCGGCGACGAACCAGATGGCGACGGCCGGCGCCACCCACCAGTAGTTCGCCTCCGCCAGGGCGTCGGCGAGCTCCGGCAGGTCGGTCCGCCAGAAGAACAGGGCCAGGAAGAGGGCGGTGCCGCCTAACCCCAGCCAGAGCTTACGAGACGTGATGAAGGTAGACATTCCTATGAGTGGATGGCGCTTCCATTATAGGTTGCGCTGCGCGGCCCGGAAAACGGGCTCGCCGTCGACGTTTGAGGAGCCTAGTCCACCTCTACACGGTCCGCGGCGCCCCGCCACGGGCGGCCCAGGCGTAGCCGGAACAGCCCTCGCAAGTCCTCGGCGATTGTGCTGCCGATATGCACCCGCGTGTCCGGGTCCTCCTCCCATGAGACCGGCACGTCCTTCACGCGGTAGCCCAGCTTCTCGGCCAGAATGAGGAGCTCTGTATCGAAGAACCAGTTGTTGTCCTCTATCAGGGGCAGGACGCGCTGGGCGGCCCGCCGGCTTACCGCCTTGAAGCCGCACTGGGCATCGCTGAAGCGAGTCAGGAACATCGCCTTGATCAGCAGGTTGTAGCCCGTGGTCAGTACCCGCCGCTTGAGCGACCGCTTCACCCGCGCACCCGGGGCCAGTCGCGAGCCGATGGCGACGTCGTATTCCCCTTCGGCGATGGCGGCGATGAGGGTCGGGAACGCCTCCAGGCCGGTGGAGAGGTCCACGTCCATGTAGCTGACGACGTCCATCGGGCTGGCCAGCCACGTTTGCTTGAGGGCCCGGCCGCGGCCCTTCTTCTCAATGCGCACGTACTCTACATCGTCGGCCTGTTCGTCGGCCAGCTTCCGGCCCACGTTTGCTGTGTCGTCCACGGAGGCGTTGTCGGCGATGACGATACGCCAGGAGTAGGGGAAGGCCGGTTCCGAAAGGAAGGCGCGGAGCCGGGGAATCGCTTCGGGAAGCGCCCGCTCCTCGTTGTAGACGGGGATAACGATGTCGACGGTCGTCACAATGTGATCTACGTCACTGAATGGCCTCTATCGAGGCGGGTATTCTCGAAAGATGATAAGAGATCGCCAACGCGTCCGCAACCTGAGACGGTCGCTGCCCCATGATAATCCGTGAGAAGATTGTTATAGAAGCGCCGCTATATCCAGTTGACATCATAGAGCAAGGCTATATTATATAAGATATGATATACCGCACTCGCCGTATCTCCGCCGAGAGACAAAAGAGATGTCGCTGAAGCACGCCCTGCTGGGTTTCCTCAACTATGGCTCCATGACCGGCTACGAACTCAAGAAGATATTCGATCCGTCCATCGGCCACTTCTGGAACGCGGAGCTCAGCCAGATGTACCCCACCCTCAAGCAGCTCGAGTCCGAAGGCCTGGTCGAGATGGAAGTGGAGGTGCAGGCCGACAAGCCCAACCGCAAGGTCTACTCCATTACTGACGACGGTGCCCGCGAACTCTCCGATTGGCTAACCCGGCCTGCGGTGCACGATCAGGTTCGCGAGCCGCTCATGATAAAGGTCTTTTTTGGCGCTTCCTTTCCTAAACAGGAGCTCATCGCGGTTCTGCGCCATCGCGCCGATGAGCTAAGACAGACTATCGAGACCCATAAACAGGGCCGTGTCTTGATTGGGAAGTTCGCCGGGACGTTCGGACTGGATCGTGAGGGGTTCTTCTGGGACCTCACGGTTGACGCCGGCTTGAAGTACTGCAGTGCGGGCATCGAATGGATCGAAGCAGCGATCGAGAAGATCGAACGGCTGGACGATTCGTTCTTCGCCGCGGAGCGTTCCCAGGTAGACGCAATTGACGTGCGCCGGGCGATGGAGATGCTGGATAAGCTCAAGACTGAGATGCCCGAGTTCTTCGCCGGCCTCACCGCTCGGGAGTGAATGACGGATCGCGCTAAACAAGGCGCGCTAGGGGAGACGAGATGGTTTCATTCCGTGTGACCGAACAGCTTGCGCGGGCGAGCGCGCGCTGGCCCTGGGTCGTAGTCGGCTTCTGGGTCGTCCTGTTTCTGGCCGGCGGCTTCCTCGCCTCTGGGATCGACGATGTCCTGACCACCGAGTTCTCCACTGCGAATGAGCCGGAGTCCGTGAGGGCCGATCAGCTCCTGGAGGAGCGCCTGAGGGGTCCCGAGCAGGCCCGCGAGCTGGTGATCGTAGGGTCAACAAGCGTCACGGTGGATGATGCGGAGTTCCAGGCGTTCGTCGGTGGCCTGTTGCTGGAGATACGAGGGCTGGATGGTGCGGTAGAGGGGGCGACCAGCTTCTACGAGACCGGTGATGAACGCCTGGTCTCTATGGGCCGCGGCAAGACGCTCTTACCCGTTGCTGTCGCGGGCGATGCCGAGGAGGCGGCCGACAACGTGGGGCCTCTGGTGGAGCTGGTGGAGGAGGCCAACGGGCGGGAAGGCTTCGAGGTCCTGACGGCCGGTAACGGCAGTATCCAGCGCACGATGAACGATCTGTCGGAGGATGATCTGCGGAAAGGGGAGCTCATCGCCATCCCTATCGCGCTGATCATCCTGTTTCTGGTGTTCGGCGCGGCGATCGCCGCCGGCATTCCCCTTCTCCTTGCGGTCCTCGCCATCGTCGTGGCGGTGGGTACCGTGGCGCTGATCGGGCGGGCGTTCGATCTGAGCTTCATGGTCGTCAACATGATCACGATGATCGGCCTGGCGCTGGGCATCGACTACTCGCTGTTCATCGTCCATCGCTTCCGCGAAGAGCGGCGAAGCGGCGTCGTGAAGGAGGAGGCGATCGCTACGGCGGGGGCGACCGCGAGCAGGGCGGTGCTCTTCTCGGGGGGCGCGGTGATCGTGGGCCTGGCGGGGCTGTTTATCGTGCCGTCTAACATCTACCGCAGCCTGGCCACCGGGGCGATCGTCGTCGCCATTTTCGCCGTGCTGGCGGCGCTGACGTTGCTGCCGGCCGTACTGAGCCTGCTGGGCGATCGCGTTAACGCGTTGCGGTTGCCTCTGTTGCAACGGAGCCCCTCCGCTGGGGACGAAGGCGGCTTCTGGGGTTGGGTGGCGAACGCCGTCATGGCTCACCCCGTGATTAGCGCCGTTGGCGCCGTGGCGCTTCTCCTGGCTGTTGCGGCCCCTTTGGTCACGATCAACACGGGGCTGGCCGGCGTGAGCACGCTGCCGGAGGATACGGAGTCACGCCGCGCTTTCGAGACGCTCGACAATGACTTCTCCGCCGGGCTCATCTCGCCTGCGGAGATCGTGGTGGACGCCGGGGACGTCGGCTCGCAGCCGGTTCAACGGGGGATCGACCGCCTGCTGGTCGCGTTGGACGGGGATGCGCAGTTCGGAGAGGCGACGGTGGAGACGAACGACGCCGGCGATCTTGCGCTTGTATCGGCGCTGATCGTGGGCGATCCGGACGCTGATACTGCGCACGACGCGATCAAGCGGCTGCGAAGCGAGCATATCCCGGCCGCGTTCGCCGGCGTGGAGGCGGACGTACTGGTTACCGGCGCTACCGCCCATACCGAGGACATGTTCGATGTCATCCGGACCTACACGCCGATCGTGTTCGCGTTCGTGCTGGGTCTCAGCTTCCTGCTGCTGCTCGTCGTGTTCCGGTCACTGGTGGTGCCGGTGAAAGCGCTGATCATGAACCTGCTGTCGGTCGGCGCCGCCTACGGCCTGCTGGTCCTTGTGTTCCAGCACGGCGTGGGGAACGAGGTTTTCGGTTTCCAGCGTACGGAGACGATTGAGGCCTGGCTGCCGCTGTTCCTATTCGCCTTCCTGTTCGGGCTGTCGATGGATTATCACGTGTTTCTGTTGAGCAGGATCAGGGAGCGGTTCGACCGGACGGGCGATAACGCCGCGTCCGTGGCGTTCGGTGTGCGATCGACAGCCGGGATTATCACCGGGGCGGCGCTGATCATGGTCGCGGTGTTCTCGGGCTTCGCTATGGGTGACACCGTATCGCTGCAGCAGGTAGGCTTCGGGATGGCGGTAGCGGTGATCCTGGACGCTACGATCATCCGGTCTGTGCTGGTGCCCGCGAGCATGCAGCTCCTGGGCGAGCTCAACTGGTACCTACCCAGTTGGCTGCACTGGCTGCCGGACATACGGGTGGAAGGCGGCAGGGCGCCGAAGGCGCGACCCGCGCCGGCTGCTGCGGATGCCATGCTTGCCGATGGCAGGGAGTAGTGAGCTGGGTGCGTCGCCCTAGAAGAGCACTCGCTTGGGCGCGCCGCTGACCGTCCGGCGGAAGTTGTGAATCAGGCGCTGCCCGTCGCCTAGCTCCTCCACACGACACCGCCTCGAGTTCGCCAGCGCCTGGCTCATCTCTTTCAGCAGCCGCGCCGCATCCTCTCGCAGCGCATCCCCGGCCTGGAACTCCGCCGCCGCCAGAGCCGTCTCTATCTGGGCGTCCGCCAGCAGGAGCAGCCAGCCGGCGATGAGTTCCGCCCATCCCAGGTGGAAGAGATTATCGGCGAAGGCGAGCGCCAGCTTCTGCTGGCTGGAGTCCGGTGCGGTCTGAAGGACGGTGCTGCCGAAGTGCGGCATCGCCAGGTCTGTGAAGAGGCGGTAGGCGCTCCCCAGGCGTTCGTCCTCGGCCAGCACGGAGCCGGCCCGATAGCGGCCCATCTCGATGTGCGAGGCTGCGTGCTCGCGGTCCTTCTCCAGCGCCGTGGCCAGCCACTGGTGGTATTCGGCGAAGCCCTCAGCCAGCAGGGAGCGCTGGGCGGCTATGCAGTCGCAGGCGGCGCGCAGTAGCGGTGGACACGCGGTGTAGGAGGCTCGGCTCAGCAGCATGCTGGCGTCCGACAGGTAGGCGAACGTGCGCGACCAGAAGCCCAGCAGCGCCGCCGCCTCCGGGCTCCGCTTCTTCGCCGAGGCCGCCACGATGGCAAGCTGGAGGTTCATCGCTTGCTCGAACAGCGATAGGTCGGGCACGAGAAGGAACTGGGTCTGGCGGTGGGCGTCCTGCACCGTCGGCGAGGCGTCCGCCGGACGGCCGGACAGTTCGTAGCGCTCCGGAAAGGTGTAGGGCGCGATCTTCGGTGATGGCGGGCGGCTCATACGCTGGTTCTATGGTTCGCTGGTTCTCTGGTTCGGGGGGTGGCGCGGGGTGTGGGGCCTCACTGCCAGCCCTTGCGCGCCCCCTCCACCATAGCCAGTGGGCCGATAGGCCAGTTGTAGCCCTGCACCATCGCCTTGTTGATGTCCTCCGCGGAGGCGATCCCCTCCGCCATCACCGCCTGCGCCTCGCGCACGGCCGCGAAGTCGACGCGGTTGGCGATGAACCCGTACTTGCCGGGCGCGTCCTTCACCCGCACGCTCGCCTTGCCGATGCGCTGGCAGACCGACTCCAGCGCCTGGATCGTCTCCTCGGCGGTCTCGGGGGCGTGCACCAGCTCCACCAGCTTCATCACCGGCGCCGGGCTGAACCAGTGCGCGCCGATGAACCGCGGCCGCCGCGACTCCGATACCGCCTGGTTCAGCTCGCCGATCACCAGGCCGGAGGTGTTGGTGGCGAACACCGCCTGCGGCTGCACGACGCCGTCCACCTCGGCCCA
>CBDURB010000057.1:0-7859 GCA_965369585.1 uncultured bacterium | reverse complement strand
CTCCATGGCCGACCTCCTGGGCGGCAAGGGCGCCAACCTGGCGGACATGGCCCAACTCGGCCTGCCCGTGCCGCCAGGCTTCACCATCACCACCGACGCCTGCCGCGACTACTACCGCCACGACCGCCAGCTGCCCAACGGCCTCTGGGACGAGGTCCGCGACCTTGTCCGCGAGGTGGAGCAGACGCTTGGCCGCCCCTTCGGCTCCGTGGACACCCCGTTACTCGTATCCGTCCGCTCCGGCTCCCGCTACTCCATGCCCGGCATGATGGACACCATCCTCAATCTTGGCCTCAACGATGAGACCGTAGAAGGGCTCGCCCGGGAGACCGGCGACCGACGCTTCGCCCTGGACTCCTACCGTCGCTTCATCCAGATGTTCGCCAAAGTGGCGCTGCACCTGGATCACGAGCCGTTCGAAGAGGCGCTGACGGAGGCAAGACAGCGCTGTAGCGCCACCAGCGACGCGGAGCTGGACGAGGATACGCTCGCCTGGACAGTCCGCCGCTTCCAGGAGATCGTAGGCCGGGGCGGCGACGGCTCCTTCCCCTCAGACCCCTGGGAGCAGCTCCGCCACGCCCTCCTCGCCGTATTCGATAGCTGGAACAACCGCCGCGCCATCACCTACCGCCGTCACCACGACATCCCGGACGACCTGGGCACAGCCGTCAACATCCAGGCTATGGTATTCGGCAACCGCGGCTGGGACAGCGGCACCGGCGTCGCCTTCAGCCGCAGCCCCGCAACCGGGGAGCGAAGCCTCTACGGCGAATATCTCGCCAACGCCCAGGGGGAGGACATCGTCTCCGGGGCGCGCACGCCCAAGCCAATCGAAGAGCTGGCGAATGACATGCCGAAACTCCACTCGGAACTGACCGCAGCCTCAGAGCTGCTGGAGCGCCACCACCGCGATCTCCAGGACATCGAGTTCACCATCGAAAGCGGTAAGCTGTACATCCTTCAGACGCGCTCCGCCAAACGCACCGCCGCCGCCGCCGTAAAGGCCGCCGTCGACATGGCCGGCGAGGGCATGATCAAGCGCAGCGAGGCGCTGTGCCGCGTCCCCGCCACCGACCTTGCCCAGCTCCTGCTGCCCCGCTTCCAGGAGGCGGCCAAGCGCCAGGCCTTGGCGGAAGGAAGGCTGCTCGGCCGTGGCCTCAACGCCTCTCCCGGCGCCGCCACCGGCCGCGTCGTCTTCGACGCCGATGCAGCGGCGTCCGCCGAGGGCAGCGAGCCCACCATCCTGGTCAGACGCGAGACCAGCGCCGAGGACATCCACGGCATTATCGCCGCCGCTGCCGTCCTCACCAGCCGCGGCGGCGTCACCAGCCATGCCGCCGTGGTTACCCGCGGCATGGGCAAGCCGGCCGTCGTCGGCTGCGCCGCCCTGCGTATCGACCCGGCACGGCGTCGTATGTCCGTCAACGGCACCGACATCGATGAGGGCGCGATCGTCAGCGTGGACGGCTTCACAGGCGAGGTTTTTACCGGCGGCATCGAGACCGTATCGCCCAACGTCGCTGCCAACGGTGAGCTCTCCCAGCTCCTCTCCTGGGCGGACGAGGTTCCCCAACGAATCGGGGTACGCGCCAACGCCGACACCCCCGCCGAAGCCCGTCAGGCCCTGGAGCTCGGCGCTGAGGGGATCGGCCTTTGCCGCACGGAGCACATGTTCTTCCAGCGAGAGCGCCTGCCCTACGTACGCGCCATGCTCACCGCCGCCCGCGACGTGTCGGAGATGGAACGGGCAGTCGAGGAGGCCCAACACGACCTTGAGGAGGCCAAAGGCGAGGCCCGCGCCACCGTCCGCGAGCGTCTTCGCTCCGCCCAGGAGCGGCTCGCCGGCAGCCCCCAGGCGCAGCAGTTCCGCGAGGCCCTGGACCGCCTCGCCCAGCACCAGCGACAGGACTTCGCCGAGATCCTTCGCGCCATGGACGGCAGGCCGGTCACCATCCGCCTGCTGGACGCGCCCCTGCATGAGTTCCTCCCGCCTTTCGAGGATCTCCTGCAGGAGGTCGCCGTCCTCCGCGCCACCCCGGACGGGCAGGCCGGCGCCGATGCCGGCACCCTGGCCGAGAAGGAGGGCATGCTGGAGACAGCGAAGGCCCTGCATGAGACGAACCCCATGCTGGGCCACCGCGGCTGCCGTCTCGGCCTCACCTACCCTGACATCTACGAGATGCAGGTGCGGGCCATCGTGGAGGCAGCCTGCCAGCTCGGACGGGAAGGCCTCAAGCCGCGCCCGGAGATCATGATCCCCATGGTCGCGGACGCCGCCGAGCTACATGCCCTCAAGGCCCGCCTCCAGCACCTGACGCGAGAGATCGAGGCCTGCGCCGGCGAACCGGCCCCCATCCACTTCGGGACGATGATCGAGCTTCCCCGCGCCGCCCTCACCGCCGCCGAACTGGCGCCCGAAGTCGACTTCTTCTCCGTCGGCTCCAACGACCTCACCCAGATGACCTTCGGCTTCAGCCGCGACGACGCCGAAGAAAAATTCCTTAGCTTCTACCTGTCCCAGCGGCTGTTGCCCGCCAACCCCTTCAACACCCTGGACGAGGCGGGAGTCGGTCGCCTCATCACCATCGCCGCGGAGGAAGGGCGCCGCGCCAACCCTAAGCTCCAGCTTGGGCTCTGCGGTGAGCACGGCGGCGACCCGGCCAGCATCCGCTTCTGCCACCGGGCCGGCCTGGACTACGTCTCCTGCTCCCCGCTCAGGGTGCCCATCGCCCGTCTGGCCACGGCCCAGGCCGCCCTGGGCGACGGTCAGCGCGAAGACATCTAGCCCCAGCGCTAGCATCGCCCCACCGCAGCGTCTATAATGAACGATTGCGGAATCCGTCCCTGATCTAGAAGGAGGCCCCATGACCACCCAGACCGCCACAAAGGCCGTCACAGGCAAGACCTACCAGCTCCTCATCAACGGCGAGGCCGTCGCCCCCAAGTCCGGTGAGACGTTCGACAGGCACAACCCGGCCAACGGCGAAGTCGTCGCCACCTGCCCAAAGGCAGGCGAGGAGGATACCGACGCCGCCATCCTGGCCGCTCGCAACGCCTTCGATAACGGCTCCTGGGCTAAGGCCCCCGCCCGCCAGCGCGCCGAAGTCCTGCGCAAGACCGCCAACAAGATCCGCGAAGAGCATGACGAGCTCGCGCGTCTCCTCGCCTCCGAGGTCGGCAAGCCCCTCAGCGAGGCGGGCATGGAAGTCGCCATGACCGCGGACGTGTTCGACTACTACGCCGGGCTCGCCCTGGACGTCAAAGGGCAGGTCGTCTCCAACTACGTGGACGACGCCGTAGGCCTGATCCTGAAAGAGCCCGTCGGCGTCGTGGGCATCGTCACCCCCTGGAACTTCCCCTTGCTCCTCGCCACCTGGAAGGTAGCACCCGCCCTGGCCGTGGGCTGCACCCTCATCATAAAGCCCGCCACCTACACCCCTTGCACCACTTACGAGCTGGGCCGCATCGTCAACGAGTCCGGCTGCCCGGCGGGCGTGATGAACGTCATCAGCGGCCCCGGTAAGACCACCGGCGGGCGCCTGGCCGCCTCCGACCTGGTGGACAAGATCGCCTTCACGGGCTCCACAGAGGTGGGCAAGGAGGTGATGATAGCCGCCGCCGGCAACGTCAAGAAGATCTCCCTGGAGCTCGGCGGCAAGTCGCCCAACATCATTTTCTCCGACGCCAACCTCCAGAGCGCCGTCATCGGCTCCCTGTTCGGCATCTACCTCAACGCCGGGCAGGTGTGCCAGGCCGGCTCCCGCATCCTCGTCCAGCAGGACATCCACGACCAGTTCCTCACCATGTTCACGAACTTCACCGCCGGCCTCAAGGTGGGCGACCCGATGGACCCCCAGACCCGCATGGGCCCCATAGTCTCCGAGCAGCAGCTCAAGACCGTCACTGATTACGTTGACATCGGCAAGCAGGAGAAGGCCCAGCTAGTCCAGGGCGGCGGGCGCCTCACCGGCGACGAGTACGACAAGGGCTACTACTACGAGCCCACCATCTTCGACCAGGTGGACAACCGCATGAAGATCGCCCAGGAGGAGATCTTCGGGCCGGTGCTCACCATCATCCCCTTCAAGGACGCCAAGGAAGCGCTCCAGATCGCCAACGAGTCGATGTACGGCCTCGCCGCCGCGGTCTGGACCAACGACATCAACAAGGCGTTCAAGTTCGCTAAGGGGATAAAGGCCGGCAGCGTCTGGATCAACTGCTATCACACCGCCGGCATACCCCAGATGCCCTTCGGCGGCTACAAGCAGAGCGGCATCGGCCGTGAGCTGGGCCAGGAAGGGATGGCGCTGTTCATGGAGACCAAGAGCGTCTCCATCAAACTGATGTAGCCACGAGGCAGCGAAACAGGCGACACGAAACACGTGGCACGGGCTGCGTGTTTCCTGTTTATGGCACCGTTTATCGGAGGCGTACCCATGACCAGCAAAGACACCACCCGCACGGAGCGCGACTCCATGGGCCCCATGGAGGTGCCTGCCGAAGCCTACTACGGCGCCTCCACCCAGCGGGCCGTCCTCAACTTCCCCATAAGCGAGCTGCGCTTCAACCGCCCCTTCATCCGCGTGCTGGGCCTCATCAAGCTGGCCGCCGCTCGCGTCAACGCTGAGCTTGGCCTCCTAGACGAACGCACCGCCGAGGCCATCACCAAAGCCGCCCGCGAGGTCGCCGACGGCAAGCTGGACGACCAGTTCGTCGTCGATATCTTCCAGACCGGCTCCGGCACCTCCACCAACATGAACGCCAACGAGGTCATCGCCAACCGCGCCACGGAGCTCCTCGGCGGCCGGCTTGGCTCCAAGCTCGTCCACCCTAACGACCACGAGAACCTGGGCCAGTCCTCCAACGACGTCATCCCCACCGCCATCCACCTCGCCGCCCTGGACGGCATCGGAGGACGGCTGATCCCCGCCCTCCAGCGCCTCCAGGCCGCGCTGGAGGCGAAGTCGAAGGAGCTCTGGGGCATCGTCAAGACCGGCCGCACCCACCTTCAGGACGCCACCCCCATCCGGCTAGGCCAGGAACTCCTCGGCTACGCCGGGCAGGCGGAGCGCGGCGTACGCCGCCTGCGCCGCGCCCAGGAAGAGCTCTCGGAGGTCGCCCTCGGCGGCACCGCCGTCGGCACCGGCGTCAACACCCACCCGCAGTTCGCCTCCCGCGTCTGCGCCGTCCTCTCACAGGAGCTGGGCATCGAGGTCCATGAGACCGACAACCACTTCCAGGCCCAGAACACGCTCGACGCCGTGCTTGAGGCCAGCGGCAGCCTGCGCACCGTCGCCGTCAGCCTGATGAAGACCGCCAACGACACCCGCTGGCTGGGCTCGGGCCCCCGCGCCGGCCTGGGCGAGCTGGCGTTGCCGGAGGTGCAGCCCGGCAGCTCCATCATGCCCGGCAAGGTCAACCCCGTCATCGCTGAGTCGCTCATCCAGGTGGCCGCCCAGGTCATCGGCAACGACGCCGCCGTCAGCGTCGCCGCCCAGGGCGGCTACTTCGAGCTGAACACGATGATGCCGGTAGCCGCCCACAACCTGCTGGAGAGCATCGAGCTATTGGCAGCCGGCAGCGCCAACTTCAGCGAACGGTGCGTCGAAGGGCTGCGCGCCACAGAGCGCGGCCCTCAGACGGTGGCGCGAGGCCTCGCCATCGCCACCGCCCTGGCGCCGGTCATCGGCTACGACGACGCCACCGCTATCGCCAAGGAGGCCGCGGCCAGCGGCCGCACCGTCCGCGAGGTGGCGCGCGAGAAGACGGACCTATCGGAGGAAGACCTGGACCGCATCCTGGACCCGGCTAAGATGACCGAGCCCGGCCTGGGGGACGCGAAAGGCTAGCCTACCGCCGTCGCAGGCCTAGTTCGCGCGAGGATCCAGAGCGTCCCGCAGCCCATCGCCGACAAAGGTGAAGCAGAGCATCAGAAGAGCGATCACCACAGCCGGCGGGATCAGCATCCACTCCGTTTCGATGATAAACCGGTAGCCTGACTCCACCAGAGTGCCCAGGCTTGCCGTCGGCGGCGACAGCCCGAAGCCGATAAAGGCGAGGACTGCCTCCGCGAAGATGGCGATAGGGATGCCGAAGGTGATGGCCACGATGACCGGGCCCAACGTGTTCGGCAGCATATGCTGAAACACGATGCGCCTCTGCGACGCCCCCATGGCGCGGGCCGCGATCACGAAATCCCGCTCCGCCAGCGACAACATCTGCCCCCGCACCAGCCGCGCCACCGTCGTCCAGCCCACGAACGAGATGGCGAGGATCACCAACAGCCGCTCGTTCCCAACGATAGGCCAGTCCCGCCCGAACAGCACGGCCCGTATCAGGATGATGAACAGCAGGTCTGGGAAAGCGTATGCCAGGTCGGTAATCCGCATAAGGATGTTGTCGCCAAAGCGGCCAGTGAGGGCCGCAGTGCCGCCAACCAGCAGGCCGATAACCACCACAACCACCTGCACCCCCAGGCCGACCTGCAGGGAGATCAGCAGCCCCTGCAGCACCCGCGACCAGTTGTCCCGTCCCAGGTTGTCCGTACCGAAGAAGTGGTCCCAGCTTGGCCCTTCCTTCAACGCCGAACGGTCATAATCGAACGCGGGGTCGTAGCGCTGCACCCACCCGATGGTGTTCCCGGTCACCGCCAGGATACCAAGGAGGATCAGGACGATCAGGGCGCCCATGGCCAGCCGGTTGCGAATCAGCCGCCGGAAAGCGTCCGACCACAGCCCCCGCTCGCGCCTGGTGGCGGCCTCTTCAAGCTCCTCTAATCGGGCTGCTGCCTCCGCTTCAGCCATCTCGCCTACTGATACCTGATGCGGGGATCTACCGCCGCATAAAGGATGTCCACCGCCAAGTTGGCGATCGCAACTACGGTAGCGTAGAAGATAGTGGTGCCCATGATCACTCCGTAGTCGCGGCGAAACACCGCATCCACGAATGGACGGCCGACGCCGTTGATCTGGAAGATGCGCTCCACAATGAACGATCCGGTCACCAGGATGGCGAAGATGGGGCCGGCCACCGTCAGCACCGGAATCATGGCGTTCTTCACAGCGTGCCGGAGCACCACCACCTGCTCCCTTAAACCCTTAGCCCGCGCCGTGCGGATGTAGTCCTGGCCCAAGACCTCCAGCATACTGGCCCTGGTGATCCGCGCCACGTATGCCGCCGGCAGAAGCCCCAGGGAAAGCACCGGTAAGACCATCTTCCTGTAGTTCCCAAACTCCCAGCCCAATACATCAAACCAGCCTAGCTGCACGGAGAATAGGAGCACCAGCAGAGTGGCGGCGATGAAGTTCGGCAACGCCGCTCCCACCGTGGCGAAGAACACCCCCACGTAGTCCAAAAAGTTGTTCTGGTTGAGAGCGGAGAACACCCCCAGGAACATCCCCACAACCATCGCGAAGACGAAGGTGACAAGCCCCAACTGAGCGGAAACCCAGAAGCCATCCCGCAGGATGTCCATCACCTCGCGGTCCTGACGGAAGGAGATACCCAGATCGCCCTGCGCCACATCCACTATGTAGAGGCCGTACTGCTCCAGCAGCGGCTTGTCCAGGTTATACCGCTTCTCCAGGTTCTCCAGAGCAGCCGGAGGAAGCTGCTTCTCTTGGTCAAAGGGGCCGCCCGGCACAAGGTGCATCAGGAAGAAAGTGACCGTGGTCACCGCCCACAGAAGTGGGATCATCCAGAGGATACGGCGAATAATGTAGCCCGTCATAGTTATCTCTGAATTATAGACGCAGCCCGTGCTCCAGCGTAGCCGCCGCACAAATAGAAGCGGCGGGGGGCGGGGAGTTCGAACACCCCCAAAAAAAAAAAGAGAAGAAGATAAAAAAAAAAAAAACCCC
>CBDURB010000056.1:0-7885 GCA_965369585.1 uncultured bacterium | reverse complement strand
TCATCGTTGAGGTAGATGTTCACGAACCGGTGGAGCTGACCATCGGTGACGATCTGCTCCCTGAAGCCGGGGTAGCGGCTCTCCAGGTCGTCCAGCAGCTCGCCCACGCTGGCGCCTTCCCCTTGCACGGAGCGCTGTCCGCCGATCAGCTTCTGAAGGTTAGCCGTAATCCGCACCTCTATCATCTCGCCTCCTAGTTTCCGTCGTGGCTGGGGAAGGGCGCTCCGCAGAACTCCACGTAGTCGATCAGCTCGTGTACCGTGGGGTCGTCGCCGCACAGCGGGCACTTGGGGTCGCGCCGCAGCTTGACGACGCGGAACTCCATTGAGAGAGCGTCGAACAGGAGCAAGCGGCTGGCCAGCGAATCGCCGATCTCCAGGATGAGCTTGAGCGTCTCGATCGCCTGGACAGAGCCGATGACACCGGTGAGAGCGCCCAACACGCCGGCGTCGGAGCAGCTGGGGACGAGCCCCGGCGGGGGTGGCGCCGGGAACAGGCAGCGGTAGCAGCCCTGGCCCGGGACGAACACCGTTGACTGCCCATCGAACAGGAGGATGCTGCCGTCCACCAGCGGCTTGCCTGCGAAGTAGCAGGCGTCGTTGACCAGGTAGCGGGTGGTGAAGTTATCGGCGCCGTTAACGACGATATCGTACTGGGGGATGATCTCCATCGCGTTCTCGGAGGTGATGGGCCCATCGTGGATGACCACGTTGACGTCCGGGTTGTAGGAGAGCAGCGTATCCTTGGCGGACTGCGTCTTGGGCCGTCCCACGTCATCGTTGTGATGGAGGACCTGGCGCTGGAGGTTGGACAGGTCCACGATGTCAAAGTCGGCGATGCCGATAGTGCCGACGCCGGCCAGGGTGAGGTAGAGCGCGGACGGCGAGCCCAGCCCGCCGGCGCCGATGATCAGCACCTTGGCCGCCATGAGCTTGCGCTGGCCCAGGGGCCCCACCTGGGGCATGATGATGTGCCGCGAGTAGCGGTTGACCTGGTCCTCCGTCAGTACCTGGCCGCCGGCGATCGCCGGGATCACGGCGACCTCGTCGCCGTCTTCCAGCGGCGTCTCCTTCCCCTGGAGGGAGTGCATCTCCTGGTTGTTGACGTAGATGTTGATGTGGCCCGGCACCTCGTTCGATTCGTCGAAGATCATGTGGCGCAGCCCCGGGTACTGGCTCCCCAGGTTGTTCAGCACCTCAGCCACGCTGCTCCCCTCCACGCGGACGCGGGTCTGGTTGCCCGCCAGCCGCCGGAAGGGCGTGGGTATGTAGACCATTACCGACATGTGATTTCTCCTCCCAGCCGGCATCGCTACGCCTCCATGGTGAGATAACGTTCTCCCGTGTCCGGCAGGACAGTGACCACCCGTTTCCCCTGGCCCATCTGCTTCGCTATCTTGAGCGCCGCCACCACGTTGGCCCCGGCGGAGATCCCCACCAGCAGCCCCTCCTCACGCGCCAGTCGGCGGGACATCTCGATCGCCTCCTCGTCACCCACGGACATGATCTCGTCCAGCACCTCGCGGTTAAGGATGCCGGGGGCGAAGCCAGCGCCGATCCCTTGAATAGCGGTAATGCCGGCGCGGCCGCCCTGAAGGACCGGCGAGCGGGCAGGCTCCACGGCGATGATGCGGACGTCCGGGCTCTGCGCCTTCAGCACCTCGCCGACGCCGGTGATAGTGCCGCCGGTGCCCACGCCCACCACAAAAGCGTCCAGCCTGCCGCCGGTTGCGTCCAGTATCTCCTTGGCCGTAGTGCGACGATGGACGTCAGGGTTGGCGGGGTTCTCGAACTGCTGAGCCATGAAGTAGTCGGGGTGCTCGTTCATCATCTCCTGGGCGGCGTATACGGCGCCGGTCATCCCCTCGATGGCAGGCGTGAGGACGATCTCCGCCCCGTAGCGGGCCAGCAGGTCGCGACGGGCCAGGCTCATGTCCTCCGGCATCGCCACTATGAGGCGATAGCCCTTAACAGCGGCCACCATCGCCAGGCCGATGCCGGTGTTGCCGCTGGTCGGCTCCACTATCGTGTCGCCGGGCTTGAGCCTCCCCTCCCGCTCCGCCGCCTCGATCATGCTCAGGGCGATGCGGTCCTTCACACTGCCCGCCGGGTTCAGCGACTCCACCTTGCCCACCACCTCGGCCCAGCCCTCCTGGACCACACGGTTGAGCCGCACCAAGGGGGTGCCGCCTATCAAGTCAAGCACCGTCTCCGCGATCTTTCCGTCTTTGCTCATGCTTCCTCTCTTAGATGACGTACCGCGCGCTGCCCGCGCTCAACGCCCGATCTCGCTCCGCTAAGTCGGCGATAGTCTCGTTCTCCAGCACGCCCAGGATCGCCTCACGGACGGCCTGCCACATGTCCCGTTGCGCGCAGCCGCCGCCTTTAGAGCAGGCGCTGGACTCGTCCAGACAATCGCTGGGCAGGATGGAGCCCTCCAGGGCCACGATTACCTCGCTCACTGGTATGGTCGCCGGGTCGCGGCTAAGGGCGTGTCCGCCCTGGGGGCCGCGCACGCTGCGGATGAAGCCGGCGCGGCGCAGAGTAGTGAGTAGCTGCTCCAGATACGACTCCGGGACGCTCTGTCGGGCCGCGATCTCGCCGCTCTGGGTCAGCTTCACCTCGCCGTAGTGATGCGCCAGCTCGATGAGCGCGCGTATGCCGTAATCACCTTTAGTGGAAACCTTCATGCCTGACCTTTAGCGGGGCGAAAGTGGAGTAAACTTCTCAACAATCGTAGCATGCGCCGGTTTGCCGTCGCAACGCGGCCGGCGGCGTCTACCGGTTGACTGAAGCTGCGTGGATTCAGCCCTGCTCCAAGAGGGCTGACCCGAAGGTCTGCGGCCGCGATACTCTCCATTTTCGACATAGCTCTCACACGAAGAACAGTACCAGCGGCACCAGGAAAATAGCGCCCAGAAAGAACACGAACTCCCGTCGCCGCTGTGTTACCCGGTGCGCCACGCCGAGGATGACCTTCGAGTACGGACGGTACAGCAGCAGCAGCACCAGCAGCGACACCACCGCGCCGACCGCCATCTGCGTGAAGACGATGGTGAACGCCCGCGGCGAGTCGAGGAGGAGCGCGGCGAACATCGTGTCCACCCAGGTGGAGATGTTCGCGCCCATCACGTAGGGGATGATGCCGTCCCGGCGCACGTACCCCTTCAACGATAGCGGGATGAGGAGGGTGAGAGAGATCGAGACGGAGAGCGTCATCGTCGTTATGAGCAACCCCAGCAGGAACATCACCAGCGGCCGATGCAGCAGACGAGAGATGCGCTCCACGCGTAAGCTGGGCTGCTCCAGGTTGGGCAGCGCGCGGTCGAAGATGGCGAAGCTCGCCAGCACCAGCCCGATGCCGCCGGCGAACACCAGCAGCATCGGCAGGTTGCCCGTCGCCTCCTCGGCGAGCGGCCTGAAGGCAAGGTCAGTGAAGCTGACCAGGAAACCCGGCGCCGAGACCTCCACCCCGTCCAGCCAGCCCCGCTCCAGCACCAACGAGCCCAGCGGCACCACCGGCGCGTAGATAGTGAACGTCGTGAGCATCGCCACCACGCCGATGAAGATGCCGTCAGCGGTGCGCCGCTTGCTCACGTAGTACAGGAACCCGACGAACAGGACGATGAACGAGGCGCCCATACGTGATCCGTTGAGCATCGCAAACGCCTCGCTGTCGCTGATCGTTCCCCCCGCGAACAGGCTCAGGGCGATGGCGGCCACCGGCGACCCGCTGAGGGCTCCGTAAGCACCCAGCCAGCCGAAGCCGAGAATGTTCGCCGACCCCTGGGCTGAGACGCCCGAAAGAATATCAGCGACGCCGCCGGCCGCGGCCCTCAGCACCTCCAGGGCGAGGATGAACATCAGGACCGCGCCCACCGCGTAGACGCCCCGCAGCAAACCCTTCTCCAGCCTCAACCGGCCCCGACGACCAGCCTCCCAGGGCGCCTGCGCCGGCACAGCCACCTGTGCCCCTGCCAGCCCATCGCCCAGGGCCGCCTCGGCGCTCCCATCAGGCACACCGTCAGACGGCATAGTGCGGGGTGGTCCTCTCCTGCATCGCCCGAATCAGCTCCTCGGCCACCTCCGGCCGCGTGAACTCAGGCGGCGGCACCAGCCCCCCCTTCAGCATCTCCCTCACCTGCGTGCCGGATAGGGCCACCCTGTCCTTCGCGTCATGGGGACACGTCTTGACGCTGGCCATACCGCCGCAGCTCTTGCAGAAGAACGTGTGGTCAAAGAACATCGGCGCGATCCCCAGCTCCTCGGGGGCGAACTCGCTGAAGATGTGCTGAGCATCGTACGTGCCGTAGTACTCGCCCACCCCCGCGTGGTCACGGCCGACGATGAAGTGGGTGCAGCCGTAGTTCTTGCGGACCAGGGCGTGGAAGATCGCCTCTCGGGGCCCGGCGTAGCGCATCGCCGCCGGATTCACCGAGAGATGCACCCTGTCCGCCGGGTAGTACAGATCCAGCAGCACCTCGTAGCAGCGCATGCGCACCTCCGCCGGAATATCGCTCGCCTTCGTCTCCCCCACCAGTGGATGGAGCAGCAGGCCGTCGACGGTCTCAAGGGCGCACTTCTGGATGTATTCATGGGCGCGATGCACCGGATTGCGCGTCTGAAAGCCGACGACGGTGCCCCAGCCTCGATCTGCGAAGGCGGCTCGGGTCTGCGCCGGCGTCAGCCGGTACTCCGGGAAGTCGTCGTGGGACGGAAGGTCGATGACGCGCAGGGGCCCGCCCAGGAGCACGTCACCCTGGCGGTAGACGGCGGCGACGCCGGGATGGGCCTCATCGTCCGTGCGGTAGACCTCTTTCGCCTCCCCCCGCTTGTCGTAGTCAAACGCTTCAGCCAGCTCCAGCACGGCAAGCACCTTGCCGCTTTCATCCGCGAGCGCTACGTCATCGCCCTCGCGCAGCTTCCCAGACTCCTCGCGGCTGACAGCCAGGGTGACGGGGATAGACCAGGGGAGGCCGGACGACAGCCGCATGGACTCGACGACAGACTCGTAGTCGGCACGGCCCATGAACCCCCTTAGGGGGCTGTAGCCGCCGTTGCCCAGCAGCTCCACGTCTGAGAGGGCGCGGGCGTTGAGGCGAAGTGTCGGCAGGGAAGCGGCCCGCTTCCTCAGCGCCTCCCGGTCCTTGCCCTCTACTGTCAGGTCTACGAGCTCACCGCCGTGGGCGGGTATCGTCTCACTCATCACGTCATCCGTCCTTAGGAATACGGGCCGCGGTCAGGCGGCCCGGTCTGCATGATCCTTGCGACACTGACCTTTAGCCGTGCAGGCCACACTCCTTGTTCTCCGGGTTCTCCCACCACCAGCGGCCGGCGCGAACGTCCTCACCGGGCTTGATGGCGCGGGTGCAGGGCGCACAACCGAGGCTGGGAAAACCGCGGTCGTGGAGAGCGTTGTATGGGACTTTCTTGGCGCGGATGTAGTCCCAGATCTGCTCCTCGCTCCATTCGATAAGGGGATTCACCTTGGCCATGCCGTTCCCCTCGTCCCACTCCACCGCCTCCATGTCCGTGCGGGTTACGGCCTGCGCGGCGCGAAGGCCGGTCATCCAGGCCCCCATCCCGGACAGGGCGCGGCGCAGCGGCTCCATCTTACGGATGCCGCAGCACTCCTTCCGGCTCTCAATGCTCTCACGGAAGGAGTAAAACCCCTTCTCTCGCTCCAGCGCCTCCACCGCCTCGCGGTCTGGGAAGTAGCTATGAATGGGCACGCCGTAGCGAACGCGAACCTGCTCCATCACCTCGTAGGTCTCTTCGGGCAGGCGGCCGGTGTCCAGGGTGAACACCTTTATTTCCGGTGCCACCCTGGCGATCATCTCGATCACCACCACATCCTCCGCCCCGAAGCTGCTGGCGAAGGCGATCTCCGAGCCGAACCTATCCGCCGCCCAGCGTATGATCTCCTCAGCCGGCTTGCCCCTAAGCTGCCCGTTGAGCGCCTTCAACTCCTCTGGGCTGTAGACAGCCGCAGTTACCTTACTACTCACTTAATCCGTACCTCCTTGGAATACCTTCCTCAAACTGATACCCACCTAAAGGGCACATTCGCCCTCGCCGCGGATGACCTCGAACAGCTCATCCTTGCCCCAGTCCATGTATACGTCTATCTCCTCACTGATGGGGCCCACCTCCCTGAACTCAGTCAGGAGAGGACCGAAGTACTTAGGCCCCACGCGGTCGATGTAGTCCAGGAAACTCTCCCCGTCCTGCCTCTCCTCCTTGTAGACGCCGATGATCTTCTTGATCGCCTGAGGCGTGCGCTTGACGGGAATGCGGGCGATGCGGGTGCCGAACTTGCCGCCGCCGATGTAGTTGCCGCCGCCCAGGAAGATGTCATAGCAGGGGATCTGCGTCTGACCCGCCTTGAAGGACGCGCCCTGAAGACCGATGGCCGCCAGGTGATGCATAGCGCAGCCGTTAGGGCAGCCGCTGGCCTTAACCGTGATCTCCTGCACCAGCGGATCGTCATCGCCCATCTCCATGATTGCGTCGCGCAGGGCGTATCCCTCCCCCTGCGAGGAGGTGATGCCCATCTTGCAGCTGTCCGTCCCCGGACAGGCGACGACATCGGCGATGAGCCCTGCGTCGGGGGCGCCCAGGCCGATGGCGGTGAGCTCGGCGTGGAGAGCGGGCAGCGCGTCCTCCCGCACCCAGCGCAGGACCAGGTTCTGATTCTGCTGGGTGCGGGCGGTGCCGCCGCTGAACCGACGCATGATCTCAGCCAGGCCGCGAAACTGCTCCGGCGAGAGGTTGCCCATGGGCACGGTCACGGTGATCGCGACGTGACCGTCCTGCCGCTGCTGGCGCACGTTGGTCTTCAACCATCGATCGAGCTCAGGCGCCGGCTTCTGGCCGTTAGCGGGCGGCTCACCGAGCGTCGGCCCCTCCGGCGCCAGCTGGGTGAGCGCCTCCATGTCCAAAGGCTCCTTGGCCCAGGGCTGGGCCAGCTCTTCCTCCACCTGACGCCGAAACTCCTCGATGCCGATATGCTTGATGAGGAACTTCACGCGGGCCTTAGCCATATTCTTACGCAGGAATTTGGGCAGACCGCCCTCCTTGTCGAACACCTTGAGCATCGCCTCCGTCACGCGGATGTACTCCCCGTTCTCCACCGGCACGAAGTCATAGATGACATCCGCCTGCCGGGGCATGGTGGAGAGGCCGCCGCCCACGCGGAGCTCGAAGCCACGGATCTCACGGCCGTTCTCCCGCTTCACCTTGGCGATGAAGCCCATGTCATGGAACGGAGTGCCGGCGCAGTCGCTGGCGCAGCTGGAGAAAGCGGTCTTCCACTTGCGGGGCAGCCGCTGGCAGATCGGGTTGCGCAGCATGTTGCGGGCGTAAGCGACGAGATACGGCGTAGCGTCGAACACCTCGTCGCGGCAGGTGCCGGCGTAGGAGCAGCCGGTCACGTTGCGCACCGCATTGCCGCACGCCTCCCGCGTAGTGATGCCGACGTCCGCCAGAAGCCGCATGACGTCCGGCACATCGTCCAGGGGAACGAAGTGGAACTGGAAGTTCTGGCGAGTGGTGATGTGGCCGCGGCGATAGCCGGAGTACTTCTCCGCGAAGACACCGCAGGCGTCCATCTGGTCGGCGGAGACGCCCCCGTAGGGGAGCTTCACGCGGATCATCTGGGTATCCTCTTGGCGCTGACCGTAGATGCCGTGCATCAGGCGGAAGGGCCGAAACTCATCCAGGAGCCCTTCTTCGTCCTTGCGAAAGCGGCGGCTCTCCCGCTCGATGTTCTCGATCTCCTCGTCCAACGTCACGAACACGCGCCCGGGCTGGAGATCAGCCGGCAC
Organism: uncultured bacterium; assembly: GCA_965369585.1. Lineage (GTDB taxonomy): Bacteria > Chloroflexota > Dehalococcoidia > SM23-28-2 > RBG-16-64-32 > JADFNQ01. The sequence continues at coordinate 60 of CBDURB010000056.1, read as the reverse complement.
GGCCGGATGTGCCTTGTGGGGCTCGCCCCTCTTCTCTTTCACCTGCACCGAAAGACCGCC
>CBDURB010000055.1:0-7905 GCA_965369585.1 uncultured bacterium | reverse complement strand
CCCGCAAGGCCCCCTTCGAAGAGCTGTTCTCGGAGATGGAGTACGGCAGCGCCTTCAAGCCTGACGACGCCGTCTGGGAGGAGCTCCAGGAGGCGAAGATGCTCCTGGAGGAGGCGCCGCTCCCCTGGCGGGACGACGAGCTGAAGTACCTGATGCAGGCCCTCGGCCTGGAGGAGCGCATAACGACCTTCCAGATGCCCGGTACCCAGGAGTAGGCGCGCCGTGGACGTCCTAGAATCCGGCGTCGGCGAGTACCTCCCGCCTGACCCGGATGGGTTCCGGAAACACGTGCGCGCTCATAGGGAGAGACGGCTGGTCGACAAGGTGATGAGCGAGCATGAGGCCGTTTCCCGTTATGTGAAGGACGGTGACTACCTGGCCTACGACCAGAACATGGCTGTTAGAGGTCCCACCTCGCTGTATCGGGAGATCATCCGCCAGCGCAAGAAAAACCTCTGGATCGCCGCCAAGTTCACGTGGACGGATGCCAGCCTGCTCGTGGCGGGCGGTTGCGTCAGCAAGATAGACGTGGGCTGGATGGCCGCGGGACGGCTCATAAACGCGGCGGTTCGTAAGGGCGAACTGAAGCTCATCGAATGGACCAACGGCGCTCTAGCCTACCGCCATCTGGCGGGATCGCTGGGTGTGTCCTTCCTGCCTATGCGCTATCTTGTCGGGACCGATACGTTCACCCAATCGGGCGCCAAGGTCATCGAAGACCCGTATACGAACGAGCGGATATGTCTCGTACCCGCCCTCTACCCTGACGTAGCGATCATCCACGTGCAGCAGTGCGATGTGCACGGCAACGCCCGCGTACTGGGCGCGGGAGTGGCGCCTATGGAGATCGCCATGTCGTCCAAGAGCGTAATTATCTCCACTGAGGAGATCATTGACGCTGAGGCCATCCGCCGCCAGCCCCAGAGGACGACCATACCGTACTATCTTGTGGATGCCGTGGTGGTGGCGCCCTTTGGCTGCTACCCGGGCAGCACGCCGGGGCTCTACGCCGGCGATATTGAGCACTGGCTGGAGTTTATGGGGGCTGAGGCACAGGGCAAGACGGACGAGTACCTGGAAAAGTGGGTATACAGCGTGGCTTCCCACGAGGAGATGATGGAGAAACGAGTCGGCAAGGAGAAACTATCTGCCCTCAAGGCGGCTGAGACCGTCAAGGAGGGATACTACGAATGAGTGAGCAGCTCACGTTTACGGACGTCGAGGCCAACATCTGCACGATCGCCGGGATGATCGAAGAGGACAAGCTCTATTTCGTGCAGATGGCCGGCGCCCCGCTCATGGCCGTGCTTCTGGCCAAGCACACGCTGGCGCCGGAGGTGGGCTACGTCGTGGAGGAGGGAGCCGTCGCGCCCAACCCAAGCTTCCCTCTGCCGCGCATGATGCTGGGGGCCAGCCGTTCTCATTACCGCGCCGTCGCCTGGTACGGCATGAACATTGTTGATTCCCATGCCGCTCTCGGGTTCATGGACTACGGGCTGCTGGCCTGCCTTCAGATAGACAGATTCGGCAACTTCAATTCCACGTTCATCGGTGGCAGCTACGAGCAACCGGAGCGCCGCTTCGGCGGCGCCGGCGGCGCCACCGAGATCGCCTCTCTGTGCTGGCGCACTCTCCTCATGACCAAGCTTGAGCGCCGCAAGTTCGTCAACAAGCTTGACTTCGTGTCCTCACCCGGCTACCTGGACGGCACACCCAGGGCTCGCGAGCGGGCCGGCCTTCCTGCCGATACAGGGCCCTACAGGGTCATCACGCAGGAGGCCATGTTCGACTTCGACGAAAAGACGCACCAAATGCGGCTCATCGGCATGATGCCGTGGGTCACAGTAGAGCAAGTCCTGAGCAAGATGGAGTTCGAGCCCCTCATCGCCGATAAGCTGCAGCAGATGGAGCCGCCTTCCGAGGAGCAGCTGACCACAATTCGGTCGGAGATCGACCCCGGTGGCTTGACGGTGGGCCGCGGTGAGTGGTTCGCTATCGACCGGGCCACCGGCCAACGGATTAGCTAGAAGAGATGGCGCGGGTGGCAAGGAAAGGAGCACTATAGATGGGCGCGGAGCCAACGACCGAAGAGACATCTACAGAGAGGAAGCAGGTCCCCATCAAAGGCGCTCGCCTGCGATTGGGTGAGTCGCCCGCACTGCTGGGCAGTCGCTGTCCCAACTGCGATGACCACTTCTACCCGCCTCGCTACGTGTGCCTGAGCTGCTACAAAGAAGGGCTGGAGGAGGTGGCGCTGTCCACCCGCGGGGAGCTGCGGACCTTCACGATCGCCAGGTTGACACTGCCGGGAGCCCTCGTGGCCGCCCCTTACGTCATCGCCCAAGTGCAGCTGCCGGAGGGGGTTGCCGTGGCTACGGTGCTCACCGACGTCGATCCTGAGGCCGTGCGCATCGGCATGGCGCTGGAACTCACGGTGGAGAAGGCCAGCAAGGACAGTGAAGGCAACGACGTCATGACATTCAAGTTCCGGCCAGCAAAGGAGGCTTAGCGATGGCAGAGCGAGTTGTCATACTTGGCGTGGGCCTGCACCCATTCGGCCGCCATCCTGAGAAGAGCATCGGCGACCTGGCGCGTGTGGCCGCCCTGGGCGCGCTGAAGGACGCCGGAGTAGAGTTCAAGGACATCGAAGCCGGGTTCTGCGGGCACGTGGTTCAGGGCGTGGGCGCGGGGCTCCGTACCTTCGGCGAAGTGGGCATGACCGGCATACCCATTACGAACGTGGAGCTGGCCTGCGCCAGCAGCTCCCGCGCCGCCATGCTGGCCGCTGACGCCATAAGCGGCGGCATCTACGAACTGGCCATGGTTATCGGCGTGGAGAAGATGCAGCGAGGTCTGCTAAGCGGCGTGGCCGGCGCCGAAGGTGGGTACCAGTCAAAGATGGGTATCGCCCTGATGCCTGCCATGTACGCCATGTGGGCCCAGCGGCACATGCACGACTACGGCACAAAACGAGAGCATTTCGCCAAGGCCTCGGAGAAGTCGCACCGCAACGGCGCCCTGAACCCCAACGCCCAGTACCAGAAGGCGATCAACCTGGAGGAGATCCTAAACTCCCGCATGATTGCGGACCCCATCACCCTCTACGAGTGCTCGCCCACCACTGACGGGGCCTCCGCTGTGATCCTCGCGTCGGAGAAGCGCGCGCGCCAGCACACCTCCAATCCGATCTACCTTGACACCTGGGAGGGCGGAACGCCTCACTACGTCCGGGGCGAGGCCGATCTTTCGGAGGGCCCCAACACAATACTGGCCAAGAAAGCGTATGCCGCGGCAGGGATCGGCTCTGAGGACGTGGACGTTGCCCAGGTGCACGACGCCTTCAGCCCGGGCGAGGTTTTCCTGGTGGAGGAGCTGGGCTTTTGCGCCACGGGCGAAGGCGGCCCCTTCATTTGGGAAGGGAACACTGAGATCACCGGCCGCATCCCCATCAACACCGATGGCGGCCTGCTTTCGCGAGGCCACCCCATCGGCGCCACCGGCGGCGCCATGATCACCGAACTGGCCCTGCAACTCCGCGGCCAGGCCGGTCCCAGACAGGTTCAGGATGCGAAGACGGCGCTCCTGCACAACGCCGGAATCGGCGGCGTGAACGTGATGGTGTTCAAGAGGTAGCGGATCGCCATACACTCGGCAACCCGCTGAGATTGTCTGGCCATCAGCCTCTCAGCAGCCCCCCAGCCGGCGATCGAAAGTGCTATGTAGGGGGTTACCCCACGACAAATACTACCTGCGCCTGACAGACAGGAAGCTTCATGCGGACGAGAATGAGGTGGCGCTTGCACGCACGCCCTTGACCCTTAGGGGAAAGGGAGGTTTTGGTGTGTTCACGGCCTTGATGGGACTGAATCACCTCAGGAGAAGATCACTATGAAAGAGAAGACGCAAAGGGCCTCGGAAGAACTCTACCGCGATAAGTGGCAGTGGGACAAAGTGGTCGTGGGCACGCACTGCGTGGACTGCTACCCGGGCAATTGCCCGTACCGTGTGTATGTGAAGGACGGGGTGATCTTCGCCGAGGAGCAGGCCGGGACATTGCCCCTCGTCGAAAAGGGTGTCCCTGACATGAACCCCATGGGCTGCCAGAAGGGCGCCGCCTGGAGCCGCCTGCTGTACTCGCCGGAGCGCGTGCTGCACCCCCTGAAGCGCGCCGGCAAGCGGGGCGAGGGGAAGTGGCAGCGGGTCTCCTGGGACCAGGCCTTGACGGAGATCGCTGACCACGTCCTGGACGCCATCCAAGAGATAGGCCCGGAGGCGATTATCAATGAAGGCACTCCGGGCCAGGGAGGCCTGTTGTCTTCGTTCCCGTTCAGCCGCGTGCACATGCTCCTGGGCGGCCTGCGGACGGATGTCAATGCAGTCATCAACGACTTCTCCCCGGGCATCTACCTGACCTACGGCAAGTTCGACCCCGCCAACAGCATGGACGACCACTTCCACGCCAAGTTCGTCATGCTCACCCACTGCAACCCCGTGTACACGCAGATGGCAGGCTATCACTACACGGCGGAGGCCCGCTACAACGGCGCCGAGGTGGTTCTTGTGGCCCCGGACGTCAGCCCCTCTCACGTCCACGCCGACCGCTACGTGCCCATCAGGCCCGGCACCGATGCCGCCCTGGGGCTGGGCATGGCTCAGGTGATCATCGAAGAGGGGCTGTATGAAGCGCCCTTCGTCAAGGAGCAGACGGACCTGCCCCTCCTCGTCCGCCTGGACAACCTCCGCTTCCTCCGCCAGCCCGACCTTGAGGACGGCGGCCGCGATGACCAGTTCTACTACTGGGACACGAAGTCGGACCGCATGGTAGAGGCGCCGCTAACCACCCTGGCCCTGGGAGATGTAGAGCCGGCACTGGAGATTGAGGCTGGTCGGGAGGCGTACTCCGTCAAGCTGAAGAACGGTCGCCGTGTGGAAGTGGTGCCCGTATTCGAACTCCTCAAGGAGCGGCTGGCCGACTACACGCCGGAGAAGGCGTCGCAGATGTGCGGGGTGAACCCGGAGGTGATCCGGACGCTGGCCCGCAAGATCGCCAGCAAGCGGGGCACCATCATCTGCGGCGGCACCTCCTTCAAGTACTATCATGCCGATCTGATGGTGCGGTCCTACCTGCTGGTGCTGGCGCTCACCGGCAACTGGGGTCGCAAAGGGACAGGGCCGGTGGAGTGGTCCGTCAGCGGCTTTGACGGCCCCTTCATCTTCGCCGCCAAGCAGAAGGAGGGGCTGGAAGAGACCCGCCGCATCCTCCAACTGCGCGAGACGATACATGACACCCTGAAGAGCGAGGACCCCACCCGCACTGACGAGATGAACAATATCGAGATGCTGGTCCGCATGTCTAAGCAGGGGGGGATGGTACCACCGGCCTTCCTCTGGTACTACCACTGCGGCTACAAGGACAACTGGAACCGGAAGGAATGGAACGACCCGACTATGCAGCGAACCTTCGACGAGTACTTCGAGGAGGCCCAGCAGAACGGCTGGTGGGAGGGCATGAACCGGCCCGGGCCAGACACCCCGCCTCGCGTCTACTTTGAGGTTGGCGGCAACACCCTGCGGCGGAGCCGCGGCGGCCAAAACCAGATGCTGCCTAACTTCTGGCCCAAGCTCAAGTGCATCGTCACCGTGGACTGGCGGATGAACACCACAGGGTTGTTCTCCGACTACTTCCTGCCCGTGGCCCACCACTACGAGAAACTGGCCTTCATGTTCCCCACCCCTCAAGTAATGAACCTCACCATCTCCGATAAGGCCGTGGAGCCGCCCCCGGACACCAGGCCAGAGGTGGACATCGCCATAATGCTGGCGGAGAAGATCGAGGAGCGGGCCAAGGCGCGGGAGATCACGGAGTCCGTAGACCAGCGAGGGACGGTGCGGCGGCTGGACAATCTGGTGGAGCAGTACACCATCGGCGGGGCGTTCAGGGACGGCGAGAAGATCGCCCGAGAGTGGATACAGGACAGCGTGGAAGTGGGTAACATACCCAAGGACGTCACCCTGGACACTCTGCGCGAGACGGGCCACGTGCGCATCAAAGATTGGGGCATCGGAGCCATGTCATACAGCCAGGCGGCGGACATCAAGTCGGATGAGACCCACACGGCCTTCCGCTGGCATGTGGACGACAAGCTACCTTACCCCACCCTCACCCGCCGCGCCCAGTTCTACCTGGACCACGAGTGGTTCCTGGAGGCAGGAGAGGCACTCCCTTGCCACAAGGACAACCCGCCTCAGGGCGGGGACTACCCATTCGAGATGACCAGCGGCCACAACCGCTGGAGCATCCACTCCATGAACATCGTGAACAAGGTGATGCAGGAGACGCACCGCGGCAAGCCCGCCCTGGAGATGAACCCTGACGACGCTCACCGCCTGAGCATCGAGGACGGCGAGGAGGTGGAGGTGTCCAATGACATGGGCGTCTTCATCACCCCGGTCAAGCTGGCGCCGTCCGTGCGTCCGGGGCAGGTCATCTCCTACAACGGCTGGGAGCCGTACCAGTACCGGACCTGGAAGGGCGCCTCCGACCTGGAACCGGGCATGGTCAAGTGGCTGCACTTCGCCGGCGGCTACGGCCACCTGCGCTACTGGCCGATGCAGTGGCAGCCTGTCCCCTTCGACCGGGGGATTAAAGTCGCCGTAGCAAAGCTGGACTAGGGCGGCTAGCAGGACTGGGGCCAGCGAGCCCGCTCCGGCCACACGTCACCGGATATTTACCGGTCGTTCACCAACGCCGCATAACTTCACCGACGAACCTTTACCCGGCTGAGCTATAGACCAGTTGGAGAGTTATGGAACATTACGAAACTGAAAGGCGGACAGGCAGTAATGGCTGAGGAGTTTGTACTCGTGGTGTCCGACGAGAGTGACGCTAAGCAGGGGGAGATCTCTGTGCTGGACACAGCTCACGAGGCTGAGCGTCTGGTGGAGACACTTCTCGAATCGGGGATCGACCAGAACCGGATTCGGGTTTTCGCTGGGGCAGAGGCTGAGTTTGAGACCGTCTACCGACCAGTGGTCAACCTTTTCGACGAGCCCAATGAAACAGCGGGACTGGATCGCCCTGTCAGCAACAAGGCGGCAGTGAAGGCGCACAGCGGCAACGGCCGTTTGCGGGACGGTGTTCGGCCCTCATCCCTCTTCCGAAGCGCCCGCGATGACGACGCCACAGGCGTCTACACTAGCGCCTCTGAGGCGGCGTCATGACGCTCCCGGCCTATCTCAGCGGTCCGCCTACCCGAATGCCGCCACCCGGCACCCGCGTACTCCGCCGCGTCACAGCGTCTGGCCTTAGCGGGGGGAGGTTCTACGCTCGCGGCAGCCATGCTTCCCTACCAGCGCCAGCAGGCCTGGGGGAACGGACCGCATGTGCCGCAAGACAGTCCCCCTCGCTGCCCGACGCCGCAGGGCCGGAAGCGACAGCAAGTCCGGCGCCTCAAGTTGCGGCAGTAGTCCCTTAGCATCGGACTTGTCCGCTGTCCTGCCAGCCACGATGAAGGTGGCTGGGGAACGCCGATAACCGCTCCTCGGGAACCCCCGATTTTCCTGATGCTTCCCTGAAGCCGTCCCGAAGATTCTGAATCGACAGTGGCCAGGCGGTCTACGACCCGCGGCCACAGGTTCGCCTCGGACAGCGTGGGCAAGGTATTATGGCCTTGGCGGGCGTTGAGGGATCGGAGCAGAACCGGTGTCAGCTATCGCCCCGAGGGAGACGTTAGCTCGCCTGCGCGAGGTGTCCAAGCGGTACCAGATGGGCGCCGGCGAGGTTCGGGCGCTGGATAACGCCACCCTGGACATTTACAAGGGCGAGTTTCTGGTGGTCCTGGGGCCCAGCGGGTCCGGGAAGACGACCCTGTTGAACCTGCTGGGCGGGATCGATAGCCCCAGTTC
>CBDURB010000054.1:0-7931 GCA_965369585.1 uncultured bacterium | reverse complement strand
GTCCTCAGGACGATCATCCCTTAGCGCCTCCAGGGTGTCAGCCGTGTAGGAGGGCCCCGGCCGCTCCAGCTCCAACCTCGATACCTGGAACGCAGCCTCGCCCTCCAGCGCCCTTCGCAGCATCGCCAGCCGGTGCTCGTTAGAGGCGATCATCCGCCCGGCCTTCCGCCAGGGCTGGCCCGCGGGCAGGAACAGCACCTCATCCAGGCCCAGCTCATCGCGGGCCGCGCGAGCCAGCGCCAGGTGACCCCGGTGCACCGGGTCGAACGTCCCTCCCAGGATGCCCAGCCTCAACCGGGCCACTCCAGCTCAAGGTCGCCCAGCCGCACTCGGTCTCCGGGCCGCGCCCCCGCCCGGCGCAGCGCCCCGCTGACGCCCCAGCGGCCCAACCGCCACCACAGCTCCTGCCTCCCCTCCTCCAACCCCATAGGCATCATCTCCGCGAACGTCACCACTCGCTCCCCCTCCACCCGGAAGCCTTCGCCATCACGCCGCACGTTGAAGCGACGGCCCAGAGGCTGCGGCCTTATCGTGGGTATCTCCTCCAGCGGTCTCTCCTCTTCCTGGATCGCCAACTGCTCCACCAAACGCCGCACCAGCTCGTCAGTGCCCCGGCGCTCGGCCGCCGAAAGAAATAGGGGCGTGACCCCCTTCCCGCCGAACACCACCTTGAGTTCAGGCATCCGCTCCTCCACCGCGGGCAGGTCAATCTTGTTCACCACCACCAGCTGTGGCCTATCAGCCAGGGCCTTACTGTACTGTGAGAGCTCGCGGTTCACAGCATCAACATCGGCCAGCGGGTCAGGGCTACTCCCGTCCACCATGTGGACAAGCACCTTCGTCCGTTCCACGTGCCGCAGGAAGTCCAGGCCAAGGCCTGCCCCCTCATGCGCCCCCTCGATCAGGCCCGGGATGTCCGCTACTACAAACCTCTCGAAGCCCACATCTACAACACCAAGCGCTGGCTCCAACGTCGTAAACGGATAATCCGCTACCTTTGGTCTCGCCGCCGAGATCGCCTGCAACAGCGTTGACTTGCCGGCATTGGGCAGACCTACAACCCCAACATCAGCAAGCAGCTTCAGGTCTAGCTGTATCTCACGCTCCTCACCGGCCTGCCCCCGCTGCGCTATTCTCGGCGCCCGATATACTGCCCTGGCAAACCACTTGTTGCCTCTCCCGCCAAGACCACCCCTCGCCACGACGAGCGTCTTTCCCACCCCATCCAAGTCACCCAGCAACTTGTCTTCTCCAACGTCTCTGACCTCAGTCCCCTCCGGCACCCTGACAACGATATCCTCACCCCGCCGCCCGTTCTTATCTGAGCCTTGTCCGGGCCGACCCGGATCAGCCTTATATACTCGCTTTCTCCCCATCTCCCTTAACGTCCGAACCGATCCATCAGCAACGACAACCAAACTTCCCCCATTACCTCCATCACCCCCGTCGGGACCACCACGAGGGACAAACTTCTCCCGCCGGAAGCTCACACACCCTTTACCACCAGCGCCCCCGCTAACTCTTATCCGCACTTGATCTATCATGGCTTTTATATGCTCGTTAATTGTATACGGAAGGGTGGGAGTAGTAGGAGTAGTAGGGGTGTGTGCTCTGTTGAGAGTGTATCTGGCTGGAAGGTGGAGTTCGTGTGGACTATTGGGGACGGTTGTTGGCTAACTGATGTGGGTGACAGGCAACTGTTCAGCGGGGGCTGTGTATGCTGGCCTGGATCTCGGCGAGCTGTCGGCGTCCCTTCGCGGTGTTGAAGCGAGTGGACACTTTGCGGCAACCGTGGATAACGGTGGAGTGGTCGCGGTTTCCTAGGAGGCGGCCGATCTGCTTGAGAGGGAGCTGGGCATCCTCGCGCAGGAGGTACATTGCGATGTGTCTCGCTTCCGCGATGGGCTTGGCCCGACTGGGGCCTGGGAGGCTGGCGAGGGGGACGGTGAAGTATCTCGCTACGCCTTCTATGATCGCCTCTGGCGATGGTGTAGAGTGGGGGCTGGGGGGTGTGAGTGCGTCAACGGCTAGAGTTGCTCCCGAGATGGTGATTGGTGATCGCGTCAGGTTGGCGTATGCGGCGACACGGTTGAGGAAGCCCTCTAGTTCGCGGACGTTGTCTTGAGCGCGGTCAGCGATGAGCTGAGCAACCTCGGGGTCAATCTTGATCTGCTGTTCGAGGGCTTTTGCTTGGACAATCGCTAGACGGGTCTCCTCGTCCGGCGGCTGGATATCGGCGATGAGGCCCCACTGGAAGCGTGAGCAGAGACGGGCTTGCAGGCCGGGGGTAGTCTTGGGAGATTGATCGCTTGTGAGCACAACCTGGCAGCCGTCGGCGTGCAGGTCGTTAAAGGTGTGGAAGAACTCCTCCTGGGTGCGCTCCTTCCCGACAAGGAACTGAATGTCGTCGACCAGCAGGATATCGGTGGAGCGGTACTTGCGGCGGAACTCATCCTGGCGTCCCTGGGAGATCGCGTTCACAAAGTCGTTGGTGAACTGCTCGCAGGTGATGTAGAGGATGCGCCGGCCCTCCCTCGCCGCGCGGCTGGCGATGGCGTGGAGTAGGTGAGTCTTGCCGAGGCCGGGCCCGCCGTAGATGAACAGTGGGTTGTACACCTCGCCCGGCTGCTCGGCTACAGCGTGGGAGGCGGCGGCGGCCAGCCGGTTTGACTCGCCGATGACGAACCGGTCGAAGGTGAGCTTATCGTTGAGCTTCTTTCGGGCGGAGGGGCTTGTGATGACCGCGGGAGCGGGGCTGTGCCTGGCGAGAGGCGGCGGCTCGTCTGCCTGGTTCCCGTTTCCTCCCTGGGGGACGACCTCATAGCGAAGGTCAACCGACCGCCCCAGGATTCCGCTTACCGTCTTGGCGATTACGGGCCCCATCTTGGTGCTGAGCCACACGCTGACGAAATCGGAAGGTGTCCCAACAACGAAGGATCCATTGTCCGCGTTGAGTCCCACGGTGTCCTTGAGCCAGGTATCATAGTTGGGACGGGTGACTTGAAGCTGCAGCTGCCCGAGGGCAGTATCCCATACACGATGGGCAGCGTTGTCCTGCATGCGGTTCCCTCCGTTAGAGGCTGATGGTCAAACCGGGGCGACTGAGAGGAGCGGACGGCGGAAAAATACCAGCCTCCAAGCAAGACGGTCAAGGATATTATGAAAAGAACAACGGGAATTTGAGGCCCTCCGTGAGCCCTTTCCTCATCATCAACGGCGCTGCAAAAAGAGCCGCTCTTCGGCCTGAATCGCGCCTGTTATAATTACCTCGCTGCTGTGGAGGTGACGGATTAGCTATGCTTCTTGCGCTGGATGTAGGTAACACTAACGTGACGGTGGGCGTGTTCGACAACGGTTCCCTCCGTGCTACCTGGCGATTCTCGACTGACGTTGGAAAGCTCGCCGATGAGTATGGCGTGCTTATGACTAGCCTCCTTACCCACGAAGGCATAGAGATGAGCGATATCTCGGAGGCCGTCATGGGCAGCGTAGTCCCTGACCTGGATCCGGTCTTCGAGGCTGTGTGCAAACGCTACTTTGGGGTGCGGCCGCTCGTCGTCGGCACCGGCGTGCGGACCGGGCTCCGCATCGTCTACGACAGCCCCCGCGACGTAGGCGTTGACCGCGTCGCGGACGCGGTGGCGGCGATCCACCTCTACGGCCCGCCGCCGATGGTGATCGTGGACCTGGGCACGGGCACCGTCTTCGATGGCATCAGCAAGGAAGGTGACTACCTGGGCGGCGCCATCGCCCCCGGCCTGGGCATCGCCACAGAGGCGCTGTTCCAGCGGGCGGCCAAGCTTCACCGGGTGGAGCTGGTCCGGCCCAAGTCCGCCATCGGCCGCAACACGGGGGAGGCCGTCCAGTCGGGGATCGTCTTCGGCTTCGTAGGGCTTGTAGAGGGTATCGTGGGCCGCTTCAAACAGGAGCTCGGCCCAGATACGAAGGTGATCGGCACCGGCGGCTACGCTAACCTCATCGCCCGCGAGACCGATGTGATCGACGAGGTGAACGTGGACCTCACCCTGGAGGGGCTGCGCATCATCTTCGATATGAACCGAGGGAGAGACGATGTACAACCTGACTGATCGGGAGATCGTCCTGGGAGTGAGCGGCAGCATAGCCGCCTACAAGGCGGCGGACCTCGCCAGTAAGCTCACCCAGGCCGGCGTCAGGCTGGACGTAGTCCTTACGCCCTCGGCCGCGAAGTTCGTCACGCCGTTGACCTTCCAGAGCGTCAGCGGCCGCCCCGCCTACGTCGACATGTTCGACACCGCGTCCGGAGCGTCCGAGCTGCATATCGAGCTGGCCCGCCGCGCCAACGCCCTGCTGATCGCCCCCGCCAGCGCGACGACGATCGCGAGGGTGGCCCTCGGCCTCGCCGAGGACCTGGTGAGCCTCACCGCCCTCGCCACGCGGGCACCCATTATCGTCTGCCCGGCGATGGACCCCCAGATGTTCGAACACGAGGCCACCCAGGCCCACCTGGAGACGCTGCGCCGCCGTGGCCTGCATGTGGTGGGCCCGGAGGAGGGCAGGCTGGCCTCCGGCCACACCGGCCCGGGCAGGATGTCCGAGGTGCAAACCATAATCGGCGCCCTCAGGTACGTGCTCGGCAAGGACGCAGACCTGGCGGGGAGAAAGGTAGTCGTCAGCGCCGGCGGTACCCAGGAGCCCGTCGACCCCGTCCGCTACGTCGGCAACTACTCCTCCGGCAAGATGGGCTACGCCCTGGCCGAGGCCGCCCGCGACCGCGGCGCGGATACGGTCCTGGTGAGCGGGCCGGGGGCTCTGCCTGAGCCCTACGCCGTGCGCGTCCTCCCTGTCCGCCGGGCCGCGGAGATGCGCGACGCCGTGCTCGCCGAGTGCGCCGACGCGGACGCGGTGATCATGGCGGCCGCCGTCGCGGACTATCAGCCGGCGGAAGCGGTGGGCCAGAAGATCAAGCGCCGGCAGAAAGAGCTGAGCCTGTCCCTGGTGCGCACGCCGGACATACTGGCGGAGATCGGCCGGCGCGCGGGGCTGGTTAAGGTGGGCTTCGCCGCCGAGAGCGAGGACCTTCTGACTAACGCCCGCCGCAAGCTGGATGAGAAACATCTCGACCTCATTGTGGCCAACAACGTGACCGCTGAGGGCTCCGGCTTCGGCTCGGATACCAACAGGGTGACGCTTCTTGCCGGCGAAGGCGAGGAGGAGCTGCCCCTCATGAGCAAGTACGAGGTTGCCTGTCGCGTCCTGGATCGCGTCGCGGCCGCGCTCAGAAAGGCGAGCCCTGACTGACATGCCTTACAGCATGACCTGCCGGCGGTTCATATGGCCTACCCCCAGGGGGCCTAATTGGCGTAAACTCAACGCTGGCGCGGGCGTCTGTGGAATACTGCGGTGTGGTGATGCCGGATGGCTGCCATGAAGGAGGCCGACATGTCCAATGAGTTCACCCTGGAGAAGTTCTCCCAGAACCCGTTCTATCAGGAGGTCAACCGGAGGCTTGTGGCGCTCGCCAACCTGAGACCGGGGCTGCGCGTGGTAGACCTGGGCGCGGGTACGGGGGCTGTGACCCGGCTGCTGGTGGCGGAGATGGCCGACGGGCAGGGCGCGGAGGTCATCGCCGTTGAGCCCTCGGAGTCCGCCATCGAGGTAGCGCGGCGAAGCCTGGAGAACATCGGCGACGCCGTCGTCCGGTTCGTCCAGGGCGGCGCCGAACGGTTCTCCCAGCTCGTTCGTATGCCGGTGGACGCCGTATTCTTCTGCAACGCCATTCACCTCGTGAAAGAGAAGGCGGCCGTCGTCCAGGAGGCCTACCGCAGCCTGCGCCAGGGTGGCACGTTCTCCTTCAACACCTCCTTCTTCCAGGGAGCGGAGCCGCCCGAGTCGCTCCAGTTCTATCGGCGCTGGATGATGAAGGCGATGCGCAACCTGCGCGAGCAGTACAACCTTTCGCCGGACAAGACGCAGCGCGCCCTGGCGCGCCAGCCCTTGAGCCGTGAGGAGTACATCGCCCTCCTGGAGACCAACGGCTTCCGCGTACGCGAGAACGAGGTTGTGCCGGTGCCCATGACCCTGAAGGGGTTCGAGGATATCAGCGAGTACAGCCTGTTCATTGAAGGCGCGATGCCCGGCGTGCCCCTGGAGCAGGCCAGCGCAGCGTTGAAGTTCGGCTGCCGCGGGGCGTTCGAGGAGCTGGGCCTGGAGACCTCGCCCCGCAACTGGCTGCTCGTCGTCGCCAGCAAGGAGTAGCCCCTCACCCTCTTCGGGCTGTGGCTGATCGTGCGGGCGCTGCGCGGGCGGCGCGGTTAGAGCTAGAGGCCCCTTACAGCTCGAAGCGAGTGCCGACGCTGTTCTGGATGAACGCCTCCGGGAAACTGGCCGCCAGGGCGTGAACCGCGCGCCAGCCGGTGCAGTGCGCCGGCACGATAACCTCCGGCGCCAGCCCCGCTAGCGCTTTGCAGGTAGCCGGTATGATTGGCTCGAACAAGGGGCCGTTCAGGTGGAACCCGCCGATCACCGCGTACACCTGCTCCACGCCCGTCAACTTTCGCGCGTACCGCACGATGTTGACTATCCCGGCGTGACCGCAGCCCGTCATCACCACTAGCCCCTTATCGCGAACGTTCAACACCGCGGCCTGGTCGTCCAGGATGAGCGGGTCCGGCTGCCACTCCTCATCCCGGAACGCCTGGTGCACCGGAAACCCATTCTCGAACTCCGTGCTACGGTCCACCTCCCCCGTGACCAGAAGCGAGCCGTCCAGCAGGAACGAGGGCTGCCTCTCCTCGATGATCTCGAACCCGGCGCCCCGCAGCGCTGACTTGCTGGTCGAAGGCAGCTCGAACGGCTCACGGCCGGGGATCGCGATGCGGCGGCGGCTCCAGAACTCAGGGTGGATGATCACCGGCAGATTGGCCCGGCCCAGGGCGCGCACCAGGCCGTCCAGCCCCGTCGTGTGGTCGAAGTGGCCGTGGCTGAGGACGATCGCCTCGATCCCCTTGGGCGAAACGCTCAGCCGCCGCATGTTCTCGGACAGGCCGTCCGGCGTCAGCCCCGCGTCGAACAGGACGCGGCGCTCGCTGCCGTTCTTCCGGATCGTGATCAGGGCGGAGAAGCCGTGCTCCGCCAGGGGCGCGTCGATCGCTTCGCCGCCCTCCAGAAACGCGGCCGGCAGACGCGGCACCGTGGTATCGCCGAGGCCGGGCCGCTTCGCCGGCCCCTGATCAGGGAGGAGCATGTCGCCGGCGTTGTCCACCAGCGTTGTGATGTGGACCGAGTCTACGGGCTCCAGTGGGACGTTAGGCATTCTGCCTGCCGCCTCACTTCCCCTTGCCCGTCAGGGAGAGCAACAGGTTCACCAGGGTGCGGGTGGGGATGCCGCTGGCCCCCTTCACCCAGGCGCCCTTGTCCTTGCTGAAGCTGTCCGTGCCCGCCATGTCGATGTGGGCCCAGGAGCTGTCCTCCGCGAAGAAGTGTAGGAACTTGGCGGCGAAGATCGCCCCCCCGTAGCGGTTGCCCGTGTTCTTTATGTCGGCCACAGTGCTCTTCAGCGGCTCGCGGTACTCGTCGATGAGGGGGAAGCGCCACATCCGCTCGCCGCAGGCCTCGCCCGCCTTGACCACCGCCTCGGCCAGCGTGTCGTCCGTGGCCATGAAGCCGGTGGCGCCCGGACCAAGCGCGACCTGCATCGCCCCCGTCAGCGTAGCCACGTCGATGATCGGCGAGAGCTTCTCCTGGCGGGCGTAGCAGATGGCGTCGGCGAGGACGAGGCGGCCCTCGGCGTCCGTGTTTATCACCTCGATCGTCCTGCCGTTCATCGCCCGCAGGACGTCGCCCGGCTTCGTCGCGGAGCCTGAGGGCATGTTTTCAGTAGCGGGGATTATAGCCGTCACGTTCACCGGCGCCTTCAGCTTGCTCAGGGCCCACATGGCGGAGATGACGGC
>CBDURB010000053.1:0-7961 GCA_965369585.1 uncultured bacterium | reverse complement strand
CGGGTCACGCGGGAAGAACTAATGAGCGGCCAGCCCACCGCAGTGAAGGCCACCAACATCAGGACAAGGATAGCCAGATAGGTCATCACCACTCCTCACTCCAGGAAGCGCAGCTCCTCGTCCACTCGCTCTTCGTAGCGATAGAGATCGTCTGATGGGCTAGCAGGCAACTCTGCCCCGGGTGGGCTGGACCGCCGTCTCGCCCAAGCCCGGATAGCGGCGGAGACAGCCACTCCGCCCGCGGCGATCGCCAGGAAAGGGACCACCCATGCCGTCAGGCCGAACCCGCTCTTGCGAGGCAGTGCCAGGACCGCCTCGCCATAAATGGAAGCAAAGCCGTCAACGATCTCCTGCTTGCTCTTACCAGCGTCTATTTCGCGCCGGATTTCCGCCACCATGCTGTCGGCCACGCTGCACTCCATGGACTCCTGACAGGCGGCCACCGTCATGGCGCAGCCGCACTGGCACATCAGCTCGCTGGCCACCTGGTGGACGGTGGGCGGCTCATCGCCACGGACGCTCAGGGGTCGAGTCGACCCAGCGAAGAGCCCGGCCGCCAGGACCAGGGCCAGAATGAGTGCTGATGGCAGAATCCACCTAAGCATGACTGGCCTGCACCTCAGCGGCAGGTTGCCGTCGCCGAACGGGCACGCGACGCTCCTCCCGGGCGTCCGGCCAGAAAGCGATCAGTGCTCCCGCCACAATCACGCCGCCGCCAATCCAGATCCATATGGCCAGGGGGTGCACAAACACCTTGAATGTGGCCTCACCGTCCTCCGTCCAGCCGCCGAGAATCACGTACAGGTCCTCCCGAGGACCCATCCGGATGCCCGCATCGGTCACCGGATCCCGCCCTTGGCCTTCGAACCGCTTGCTGCTTTCGATGGTACCGATGTCGTTCCCGTCACGGGTAACGTCCAGCGTCCCCGTCACCTTCGTTGAATCAGCGCCGGAGGATTCCTCCAGTCCTTTGAAGGTGAGGGTGTAGTCGCGGATCTCGATGCTCTCACCGGGCGCCAGCGTGCTCTCCGTGTTGGTGGAGAACATCTGGGTGCCGATGATGCCCAGGGCCAGCAGGATGACCCCCAGATGCACGATGTAGCCGCCGTAGCGGGGCTTGTGTTGCCAGATCAGCCTGGGCAGAGCAACGAGGTAGTTGTCGCCGTGGCCCCGGTGACGGGCGCGGACGCCGCGATAGAACTCCAGCAGGATGGTGGCCACTACGAAGACCAGGGCCGCAAAGGCCAGGACGGCGTAGGCGGGGCGCAGCCCCAGCAGGTAGAGAACTATGCCTACCACCGCGGCCGCCATTGACGGGAGCAGGAAGTTGCGCAGCAGGTTCTCCACGGACGCTTTCCGCCAGCCGATGAGAGAACAGATGCCCATGAGGACGATCAGAGCCAGGAAGATGGGCGCCGTCACCTGGTTGTAGAAGGGAGGCCCTACCCCTACCTTGACGCCGCGCACCGCTTCGGAGACCAGGGGGAAGATGGTGCCCCAGAACACGGCGAAGGCGGCCCCCACCAGCAGCAGGTTGTTGGCCAGGAAACTGGCCTCCCGGGAGACCATCGAGTCCAGCTGGTGCTCGCTGCGCAGCATGCGAAGGCGGGTCCACAGGAGCCACAGAGAGCCCACGAGTATCAGAGCCAGGAGCACCAGGAGCAGCGGCCCCACAGCACCCATGGCGAAGGAGTGCACGGAGCTGAGGATGCCGCTCCGCGTCACCATGGTGCCGAACAGACACAGTGAGAAGGTGACGATGATGAGGACCATATTCCAGACCTTGAGCATCCCCCGCCGTTGCTGGATCATCACCGAATGCAGGAAGGCGGTGCCGGTGAGCCAGGGCATGAAGGCGGCGTTCTCCACCGGGTCCCAGGCCCAGTAGCCGCCCCAGCCCAGCACCCTATACGCCCACAGCATGCCGAACAGGTTGCCCAGGCTCAGGAAGATCCAGGCGACCAGAGTCCAGCGACGGGTAGAGCGGATCCACCAATCGTCCAGACGCCCGGTGATGAGGGCGGCGATGGCAAAGGCGAAGGGAACGGTGAAGATCGTATAGCCGAGGAGGAGGGTGGTGGGGTGAGTGATCATGTCGGAAGTGCGGAGCAACGGGTTGAGGCCCGCGCCCTCTGACAGGGCCAGCGGCAGCTTCTCCAGGGGGTTGGCAGCAAACGCAATGATGCCCAGGAAGTAGGCCAGGATGGCCATCATGACGGCCGCAACGTAGGGCACCTGTTCCTGGTTCCGCTTCCTTCCCTGGACGATAACGATCACAGCCAGTAGAGACAGGACCCAGGCCCAGAACAGGAGAGAGCCGGCCTGGCCCGCCCACCAGCCAGCGAAGGTATAGGTGAACGGGAGATCCGAGCTCGAGTGCTCCGCCACATATCGAATGCTGAAGTCGCGGGCAAAGAAGGAGTAGACCAGGGTGGCCGAGGCCACGCTGGTCAGGCCGAAGATGACGAACACGGCGTTGCGGGCGCTGAGCCATAGTTCGCCGATGCGGGCCCTGGCCCCCACGAAGGCGGCGACCGCCGCATACACGGAGATGACGAAGGCGGCAATGATCGCTGCGTAGCCCAGGTCGGCCATACTAGCCGCCACCCTCCCGTGCCTGGTCTTCCGGCCTCGCCTCGTACTTGCTGGGGCACTTCACCAGTAGGGAGTCGGCTTGAAACGCTTCTCCCCGTGTCAGGCTCCCTTCCACCACCACATCGGCCCCCTGCTTGAAGGCGTCCGGCACCATGCCCGAATAGACTACCGGCAGCGACGTGCCGTCCCCACCCATCACGGCGAAGCGAAGGGTATTGGTATCCGGGTTTTTCTCCACGGAGCCGTCCGCCACCTTCCCCATGAGGCGCACTTGCTCCCCGTAGGCAGCGTCGCCACGAGCCAGAAGCTCGTCCACGGTCAGGTAGTACATGGAGGCCCCCTGAAATGCCGTGAAGCCCAAATAGCCCAGGGCGATAGCCACCGCCAGGCCGACGATGAGGAAGCGATTTCGCCGCAACCATCCGGCCCGGTGGCCCATGCCGGCAGCCGGCGCCATCCGCTCATTCATCGTGGGTCATACCTCAGCGCCAGACAGATGCCCCTCATTTGTAATGAAGACCTCCACGAGGAAGTCCCCGGCCACGTCCCGATCCCGCAAGCTGCTGCGATCTTCATTCTCGTTTCCTTGGGGGTCCCTTCGCCTCCCGACCGCAACTGGGGCAGAACGCGAACCCCTCCTTGACCACGCCACCGCACCGCCGGCAGAAGAACGTGTCCGTCTGCGGCTCACCGGTCGGGAGAGCGCCTGCGGAAAGGGAGACGAAACGAATCCGGAAGCGGCGGGCGAAGACGCTGTAGAACACGAAGGCCAGAACGGCAGCCCCAGCCAGGCCCAGGGAAAGGAGCACGCCTTGTGGAATACCGCCGCTGTCGTCGGCGGCAGCGGCGGCCCGCGGCGGCACGGACGGCTGGCTCGTCTGCCGTGTATAGACCATTTCAATGCTCACGGGCTCGTCTACAGACACGTCCTGAAAGGCGTAGCTATGGTGGCGAAAACCCTGCTCCTCCACGGTATCGTCGGGGGCGGGCGACAGAGTGAATTCGGTAGCCTCCCTGGGCTCCTGCACGAACAGGTCGAGAATCTGCACCTGATAGGGTGCCCAGAAAGTGAAATCAAGGGAGCGCTGGCCGGCCCCAGAAACGGAGCCGTAGTAGAACTCGACGTACATGATGGGGGTGATCGCCTCCCAGGTCACAGAGAGGTACTGGCCGTCAGGGTCAGCGGAGTACGGCTGGCAGATGTGCTCCTCGTTGGGTGGTCTGATCGAGCAGACGTGCTCGATGCTGGCGTCAGCCGGGAGGCGAAGGCGGGCCTCGAGGGGCAGCGCGACATCGGCGTCGAACTCGCCGCGATAGGACACCAGCACCCGCGGCTGATCGTATTCGGGCATCACGGAGACTGCCATGCTAGTGAGTTGCGGGGAGGTTTCCGCGGCGGCTCGTCCCTGCCTCACACCGGCCGCGGCCACCAGGACCAACACCAGGCTCAGGAGAGCCAGGCGTCTGAGCCATCGCCGGTTGAGAATGGAGAGGAGTGCGGTGCTTGCTTTCACGATCTCTACCTGTAGGCCGATTTCCATTTCACATTGTTCACATCTCACGCTAAAAGATTGTGAAAATCGTTGCAATGACACTGGCAGCCCATATGGTTTGTGAAAGGGTGCCAATGTCGCCGGCCCCGGCGTATCAATCAGCCAGGGTTTGGGAGGTCTGACCTGGAAGACGGAAAGCAAACAGGCCCGCGAAGCGATCGACCACGTAGAGGGTGTCACCAACGATCTTCAGTCCATGAGGGGCCTGGAACATGGACTCAGACTGTTTCTCCTGGGGGTTCACCCTGCCGATGAACCCCTCATATACGCTGTCGGAGTTAAATACCTCAACAGCCACCAAGAGGGTGTCAGAGACAAAGATTCGGCCGTAGGCGTCCACGGCCACGGCTTTGGGCCGGGAGAATGCGCCCTCAGTGTCGCCGGCCTCACCCACGCTGAGGAGGAACTGCTCGGAACGGGAGTACTTCTTGACGCTGTAGTTGAGCATATCCACGACGTAGAGGTTGCCTTGGGCATCCAGGGAGAGGCCTCCCGGCGCGTTGAAGCCGTACTCGCCGGAGTCGCGGGTGCCAGAGCCCAGGGTGGACACTGCGCGACCCTCCTGGTCCAGGTGGAGGATGCGATGGTTATCGGGATCACTGAGGAAGATGTGGCCGTTACGGGCGATGGTGATGCCGATAGGTCGCAAGGGATGTTCGGTTGGGGCAACCTGCGGCGTGATGACATCTTCTACAACGCCATCGGGGTCGAGAACGATGACGTTGCCGGACCCGGAGTTGGCCACGTAGAGCTTGCCCTCATGTGCGGTCATAGCCATCGGGGCTTGTAGGACAAGACGGCTATCGCTTTGAATATCCAGTACCTGGAGGGCGTTGCCCTCTTCGTCTATCTCCAGGATACGGCCGTTGTTGGTATCCAGGACGAAGATGCGGCCATCTAAGAGGGCGATGTCGGCGGGCATACTAGCTGAATCGAGGGAAAATTGCCAGAGCAGCTCGGCGCCATAGGCGCTCGTAGACACCTGCCCCAGCGGTCGTTCCTCGCCGGCGGCGGGAATGGGGGGAGCCTCCTCTGACCCCTCGTCTCCCGGCATCAGCCAGACGGCGAAAACGACCGCCAGAATGGCAGCCGCCAATAGGGTCGCGGCGGCCGCGCCTCTCCTCAGCCTCTTGTGCTTACCTTCCTCCTGACCCTCCGGCGCTGCCTTCTGGGGATCTCCGGAGGGGACTCGCTCACTTGACGGCGATTGGTTCATGGCGTCCTAGATTGCCGGCCGTTACACTTTTCACTTTTAACTTAGGGCAACTGCGCTGCCGCCACCAATGGGTTCGTCGCACTATATGTGCGCCTAGGGAGATGCTAGTAGCCTCGACACGGAGGGACCATCAGCACGGGGCGCGGGACGAGGCCGTTTTCATCCTCAGTGGCAGGACGCGCAGATATCGCTCCAGGGGGGCGTCTCAAAGTGATGGAGCTCCTGACCGTGGCAGATGGGGCAGTCGACCCTTTCACCTGCGGCGTGGTGCATGTTGGTGCTGACGGGGCTGCCCGCCCCTTCCTGAAGACGATGGCAGTTCAGGCAAGTGGCCGCGGGGACATCGGCGCGGGCCCGCACTCCGTCCGGCTGCCGGGTAACGTACCGCCACACCTGCTGCAGGCTGGCGGCCATGTCCGCCTCATGGCAAGAGTGACAGCTCACTCCCTCATGCTCACCGCTCCGCCACTGGTCCAAAGCTTCGCTCATCGTGTGGCAGGACCCGCATAAGCGAGGATCATCTTCGATGAAGCGGTAAGCGCGGACGAGGCCGAACACTCCTACCCAGACCACCGCTACACCCACAATTGCGAGAGCTATTGTCCGTGCCCTCGGGAGGCCGCGCCCTCGACCTGTCTCGCCCTGCACCGCATCCCGCTTCATGGTTTCGGCCGCGGCCTCCGGCTAACGCGCTGAGCCAGGCAAGTGATGATTGGGAAATCGCAAGGACGAGCACCCATGGAGCATCCACTGATATAGACCGAACGGTTCATCCGATATGGGCCGAATGGCACGTTGTGACGAGAAGCACGGCTCCGTACGCTAAGGTTTGGGCTGGCCTCCGCAGGCGTTTTCAGTGCTACACTTTCTTGTGTCACAGGGGTGGACTCCCCTGAGGGACGGTCAGAGGCCAGGGCAAGGATGGTATCCCATCGCCCTGATCGGCTGCCAAACTAGACATCTGTCTATTTCACGGTTGCGCGTTTGTCTACCGCCGCTTTCAGCCTATGTGACAGCGGAAGCGGATTCAATGAACTGTTCGGGCCCGTCCGGGCAGGACCGTTGTGTCTATTCTGCATCCAGACATCTGTCACGAGGTCATGCGGATGATAGGCGGGCCCAGTTGTGGGGCGGACCGCTGGGAGCCTGATCATGTCCATGCGCTTCAAGCTCGTCCTCGCGTTCAACCTGTTCCTCGCCGGCCTCGCCGTCCTCGGCTACCTCGCTTATTCGCAGCTGGACCGCTCCAAGGACCTATCCGATAGCGTTAGCTCCCGCATCATTGCACGGGTGGAACACGCGGGTCATCTCGCCCAGGAGTTGGACCGGCTGCGTTCCCTGGAACTGGCCTACATCCTGGAGACCGATCCCCAGGAGCGGGGGGAGACCGGCGATCAGCTGGCAGCGTCCCTCGATAGCATCGACACACGCCTCGCCGGATACGAGGAGACGTTCACAGAGGAACCAACGCCGGGAGACTTTGTGCGCCTCGAGGAGGATTATGAGGCCTATCTGATCGTCCACGAGCGTATCCTTGACTTGACCGATGAAGGCCGCGGACAGGAGGCGCTCTCCCTCCACAGCGCATCCAGCAGCGACTTCCAGGCGCTTACCGACACAACCCACTCTCTCTGGCACGCCGGGTTTGAGGACGCCAAGGCAGCCACCGGCGAGGCAGGTTCCCTCATCACCCGGACACAGTACATCGTCATTGGAGGGCTCCTGGCAGCGGCCCTCCTCATCTTCGCCATCGGCCATCCCTCTAGTATCTACATCAATAACCGCCTACGCGCCCTCTTGGAGGGGACCAAGCGAGTGAGCAGCGGCGAGTTCGACCAGCCCATCGGTGCCACCAGCGGTGACGAGTTCCAGGCCTTGGCCAGAGCGTTCAATGGCATGGTGGACTCCCTGCGCTCGGCCCGCGACGAGGTCATCAGCCTGCATGCACAGACCCTGGCCCTGCAGGAAGAACGAATCGCCTTCCTGCAGGACCGAATGGCCCAGGTGGTGAAGGCCCAGGAGAGCGAACGCCAGCGCGTGGCGCGGGAACTTCACGACCAGGCGGGTCAGACGCTTACCGCCCTGCAACTCGGCCTGAGCCAAATCGAGGCGTCCGGCCCCACGCTCGAGGTGCAGGAGAAGGCCGCTTCCCTGCGTCAGCAGGCGTTGGAGGCGATGCAAATAATCCGCAACCTGGCCCGGGACCTGCGCCCCAGCGCCCTGGACGAACTGGGACTGCCGGTAGCCCTTAAAGACTACATCGAGACGTTCGCCAGCCGCACCGGCATACCGGTAAAACTGAAGCTCTTTGGCCCGCCGCGGCGGCTGTCGGCGGAGACTGAGGTCACCTTGTTTCGAATCGTCCAGGAAGGCTTGACCAACGTCGCCAAGCATGCCCAGGCCAGCCTCGTCACCGTGACGCTCGCCTTCCACACCTCCACCGTTAAGCTCACGATAGAGGACGACGGCGCTGGCTTCGATGCGGAACGAGCCATAGGGCTCGAGCAAAGGAAGAGCCTGGGGCTCATTGGTATGCAGGAGCGGGGCCACCTGATAGGGGCCGTGCTGCAGATCTGGTCCCGCCCGGGGAAAGGGAC
>CBDURB010000052.1:0-8010 GCA_965369585.1 uncultured bacterium | reverse complement strand
TCCGACCACCACGTCGACGTCGACCCCTACACCTACGCCGTCCCCCACCCCCACGCCGACGCCGAACCCCGATGTGTGCGCCTTCAACCCGGACCCTGCTCCTGCCAGCGTCCTCCAGGTTCAGGAGCCACAGCCTGGAGAGAAGGTGCGTGCGCCCTTTCACCTCCGCGGCTGGGGATCCACGGAGGGCTTCCAGCAGATCGGGGTTGGGGTGGCGGTGATCGACGCCGATCAGGAGGTGGTGCTGGTGCTGGACCCCGTGCCCGCTCAGCCGCGGGCCTTCCGCGCACTGCCGTCGGGGCTGGAGAACACGGAGTTCTCGAGCCCATTCGGAGTGGACATTCAGATCACGGATCTGGCGGGTCCGACGCTATTCTGCCTTTGGGTCTTCCTAGAAACCGACGAGGAAGGCACTCCCAAGGGTGTGGTCCAGGTTCCGGTTCTGGTCGCTCCCTAGCCGCTACGTACCACCACCGGCTCGCCGATGTCGACGGCCAGTTCAGCGGCGGCGCTGCTTCCAGTCAGTGCGATCTCCAGGAAGCCGGAGCTGCCTGCCAGCGCGGTTAGGCCCGGCTTCTCCGCGTAGTTGCGCTGGAGGCCCGCGATCTGGCGCCCGCTTATCTCCACCGTGACCCGCCGCGATGCCAAATCCTCCCTTCTCACGTTGGTGACAAGGTTGCCGAAGAGGTCGATGTGAACGACTCGACCGCTCAGGGCGCCGTCGGGCCGTCTCCGTGCGCGGAATGGGGACAGCGCGAACACTTCACTCACGACCTCGCCCAGGTCTAACAGCGGGAGGCCCAGCGACAGATGAGCCGCCGCTGGGGCGAAGATATCGCGACCGTGGAACGTATCGCTGACGGGTTGCCTGTGGTAGCGAGGGTTGCTCAGGGCCACGCCCAGAACCTCTTCCGGCAAGGGGACACGCGCACCGGCTTCGCCGGCGTGGCTGCGGGTGTCTTCAGGCAGGGCGGCGGAGAGTATGCCGTTGTCCGGCCCGAGGAAGCTTCCGCTGGGCGTCCGCAGCGCGATGGCGCGTCGCCCCGTGCCTACCTCCGGGTCCACCACGGCCAGATGGATGGCGCTGGGCGGGAAATACGGGCACGCCGCCTCCAGCAGGAAGGCTCCCTGCTCTACGCGCTGGGGCCTCACCGCGTGGCTCAGGTCCACGATTATCGCTTCCGGGTTGAGTGAGAGGATGACGCCTTTCATGGAGGCGACGTACGGGTCGGCGAGGCCGAAATCGGTAGTAAGGGTGATGATGGACTGTCGTGGCACGGCTGCGCGCTAGTCGTCGATCAGTTCGGGGCTTTCGCCCGTCGACCACTGGGTGGCGTTGGCGAAGCGCGAGGACGTCTGGAACAGAGTGCCCAGCTCTATGTTCTGGACCTCTTCGGCTACGAAGTAGGTGAAGGCCGGATAGTAGAGGAGAACGCTGGGCACGTCCTCAAAGAATATCTGCTGGAACGTGTAGTACAGCGCCTGGCGTTTATCTAAGTCTGTCGTCTGGCGCGCCTCTTCAATTACACGGTCGGCATCCTCGTTCTGGTAGCTGGCGAGGTTGGTGCCGTCGGGCTCAACCTGGGAGCTATGCCAGGCGGGATAAGGGTCGGGGTCGGGGCCTGGGTCCCAGCCGAAGATGGCTGCCTGGTACTGGTGGGGGACGAGGAACTCTCGCACCAGGTCGGTGGAGCTCTGAGGGGTGACGGCGACTTGAATGCCTACTTCCGCCAACTGGTTGGCGACCATTTGAGCGATGGCGATGCGCAGGGGGTCCTGGTCTGTCATGAGGGAGATGCGCAGCTCCTTCCCGTCTTTCTGGCGGACGCCGTCATCGGTCATCTCCCAGCCGGCTTCCTCGAGAAGCTCTCTGGCCGCTTTCTGGTCGTGCGGGCGGGGCTCCAGCTGTGGGTTATAGGCCCAGGTGCCCGGGACTATAGGGGAGTCGGCGCGGACCGCCCGACCGCCCAATAGTTCACTGATGATGTCGTCTCTATTAACGCTCAGGGCCACGGCCTCGCGGAGAGTCTTGTCGTCAAAGGGGGGCTGGCTGTTGTTCAGGAACAGTACAGCATAGGCGGACCGGTTGGTGGTGTAGGCTCGCAGGCCCTGGCTGGAAGTGAGAAGGTTGAAGTCTTCCTGGCTGGCGCTGGGCCCCAACAGGAGTCCCTGCACTTCGCCGCGGCTGAGCGCGGCCGCGGCCGTTGAGGGGTTGGGGAAGAAGCGAAACTCGATCTCGTCTATGGCCGGCCGTTCGCCGTAGTAGGTGGGGTTGGCCCGCAGGACAGCCTTGGATTGGTCCAGTTGGGCGAGCCGGAACGGCCCAGTCCCCGCCGGCGCCTGGTTGAAGGGGCTATCGTGAATGGTGGCGGCGGAGGTGCCTTCCAGGATGTGCTTAGGCAGGAGGCCGATGTTGGTGAAGGAGAGGAACGGCGCGAACGGCGCAGACAGTTCGCATATGAGGGTGAATTCGTCAGGGGCGTTGCAGGAGACCTGGCGCCAGAGTTGCCCCAACCTGGAGTCGCTGGGCAGGTCCGGGTCGGCGAGGAGTTCGTAGGTGAACAGCGCGTCCTCGGCGGTGAAGGCGGCGCCGGTATGCCAGTTTACATCGCGGCGCAGCTTGAAGGTGTAGTTGAGGCCGTCTTCGCTGATCTCCCAGGACTGGGCTAAGTCGGGGAGGACCTGACCCTCGGGGCCGAGGCGGGTGAGGCCTGAGAACACCAGCGACGCCAGATCCGCGTCCGTATCGTTGAGGGGTACGAACAGAGGGTTCACGCGGGCGGGGGAGCCGACGATCGCCTCAACGTAGCGCTGCTCGCGCTGCTCCTCAGGGGAGGAGCCCAGGGGGTTGGCGAGGATGAACCCGAGGGTTGCTATGGCGATGACACCCAGGAAGAGGACGGTCAGAAGGGGCCATTGCGGGTGTGGGATGCGTTGTTGGATCATGGGGCGGACGCGGCGGGACGGCTAGCGGGACGCCACCACGCTGACGGCGGCGACGACCAAGAAGATGATCACCAGAACGATGGTCATCTGGAAGAGGGTCTTCTCGAGACCGCGGCGGGTCCGCACGAATGAGCCGCTCTGCAGGCCGCCTATCCCTTCGCCTTTCACCTGGAGCAGGATAATGGCGATAAGGGATATGGAGATTAGGATCATCGCGAGGGCGAGGTAGTCTGTCAGGTCCATTTGCTGCTCTTAACTACTATGCTGTGCTATTTCTCTAAAGCGCCGACCAGTGTCTTGTCCGCCTCCGGAACCGCCGCCTGCGGCTGGTTACGATTGTAATATATACGCATCATCGTCTGGGCGAGTTTCCTGGAGTCGTGGTGATAGCGGTTACTCTCGCTGACCACGTCTGCCTTGACTAATCGTATTCCATTTTCCAGTAGAGAGTCTACTGTTACCGGCTGGGAAAGGTCGGGGTTGGGGAGCGTACCTCTAAGATTATTGTTGACCACTACCCAGCGCAGTAGATGGCCGCCGACGTGCTCCTCGATAGCGTCGACATGCTGGGCGAGGCTGAAGCCGTCGGTCTCGCCGGGCTGGGTGGCGACGTTGCAGATGTACGCCTTGACAGCCGGCGAGGCGGCGAAGGCGCGGCGGATGCCTTTGACGAGCAGGTTGGGGAGGATGCTGGTATAGAGGCTGCCGGGCCCCAGAATGATCATGTCTGCGTCCAGGATGGCGCGTACGGCCTCGGGATGGGCGGGGGAGTCCTCCGGCTGGAGGAAGACCTCCTTGATCCGGCCTTTCGCCTTCGTGTCGCTAATGCTGGACTCGCCCTTGATGGTCTGCGCATCATCCGTTTTGGCGCAGAGGGTGACGTTGGCCAGCGTCGAGGGGATGATCTGGCCGCGTACCGCAAGGACGCGGCTGGTCTGACGGATAGCGTCCTCAAAGTTGCCGACCACGCCTGACATGGCGACGATGAACAGGTTTCCGACGGAGTGCCCGGCCAGTCCGGAGCCGTCCGAGAAGCGGTACTGGAACAGGCTTGTCATCAGCGGCTCGGCGTCCGCGAGGGCGGCGATGCAGTTGCGCACGTCGCCGGGGGGCAGCGTGCCCAGTTCGCGGCGGAGGCGGCCGGAGCTGCCGCCGTCATCCGCCACGGTGACTACGGCAGTGAGGTTAGTAGTGTATGACTTGAGGCCTCGCAGAAGGGTGGCCAGCCCGGTGCCGCCGCCGATAGCCACGATCTTAGGGCCGCGACGCAGCGCCCGCTGGTTGTAGATCATATTCACGATGCTCTCGTTGCCGTTGCGGGTGGGCATTACTGCCGAGACGATGGAGTGGTTGAGCTTCCAGAAGGCGTAGATGATCAGCCCGGCAGCGGAAATCATGAACGCCACACCCCTGATGTAGCGGGGGATGAACTGCAGGGTCAGGTAGTAGACGAATCCCGGGAAGGTGAATCCGGAGATGTAGGCCTCGCGCATGATGTAGGCGAGGCCGAAGGTCATAATGGCCACGCCGATGATCATCAGGGCAAGCCATCGCTTGATGTGCATGCCCGGATAGAACCACTTGAGGAAATCAGCGTCGAGCAGGCGTCTCATAGTCCTATACTGATAACGTCGGTAACCAGGAAATGTTTACGGGCTGTCACTCAGTTTTTCCTTCAGTAGCTGGTCCACCATTCCCGGGTTGGCGCGGCCACGCGTCTCTCGCATGACCTGGCCGACCAGGAACTTGAGCGCTTCCTCCTTGCCGCCGCGGTAGTCGTCGGCGGCCTTGGCGTTGTTCTCCAGGACGCGCTCAACGGCCGCGGCGATCTCGTCGCTGGCGGTTATCTGGACGAGGCCAGCCCCCTCTACGATCTGTTTGGGGTCGCGGCCGGTCTCAAACATCTCCTGGAAGACGCCCTTAGCGGTCTTGCCGCTGATGGTGCCGTCCTCCTGGAGGTCGATGAGCTGTGACAGGGCCGTGGGAGTGATCTTAGCTTTACTGATCCCCATGTTGCGGGCGTTGAGCAGGCCGGCCAGTTCGCCGTTGATCCAATTGGCGATGGCCTTAGCCCGCTTCTGGCGCTTCGCTTCCGGGGCGAGGGTCACGGCAGCCTCGAAATAGTCCGCCTTGGTGGGCGTCTCGATGATCAGAGACACGTCGTACTCAGACAGTCCGTACTCTGAGAGGAAGCGGGCGCGCTTGGCGTCCGGGAGCTCCGGCATCTGGGCGCGGATCTCCTCCAGCCACTCGCGATCGACCACGATAGGCGGCAGGTCGGGCTCCGGGAAGTAGCGGTAGTCGTTGGCGTACTCCTTGCTTCGCTGGGATGCGGTCACCCCTTGGTCGTCTACCCAGCCGCGCGTCTCCTGAGGTATGCGGCCGCCAGCGTCCAGTATCTCCCGCTGTCGTTCCACCTCGTGGATCAGGGCGCGGTAGACGGAGCGGAAGCTGTTCATGTTCTTGACCTCTACCTTGCTGCCAAGCTCGCTGGCGCCCATAGGGCGGAGGGAGACGTTAGCGTCGCAGCGGAAGTTGCCCTCCTCCATGTTACCGGCGCAGACATCGAGGTAGCGTAGGATCTGGCGCAGCTTCACGAGGTAGGCGCGCGCCTCCTCCGGGGAGTGCATGTCTGGTTCGCCGACGACCTCCATCAAGGGAACGCCGGAGCGGTTGACGTCAACCAGGCTGTACGTTTCGCCCGTGGGGCTCTTCACGTGAATCAGCTTGGCGGTGTCCTCTTCCAGATGGACGCGGGTGATGCCGAGCCGTTTGCGCTGACCGTCCAGCTCAATCTCCAGCCAGCCGCCTGTGCAGAGCGGCTGATCGTACTCGGATATCTGGTAGCCCTTCATCAAGTCCGGGTAGGGGTAGTTCTTGCGGTCGAACTTGGCCTGCTCCGGCACCTCGGAGTTGAGGGCGAGTCCGGTCATGATGGTCATCTCCACCGCCCGTTTGTTGATGACGGGGAGGACGCCGGGCATACCCAGGCAGACGGGGCAGACGTGGGTGTTGGGCGACGAATCGGCGTAGGAGGCGGAGCAGGGACAGAACATCTTGCTGCGTGTAAGCAGCTGAGCGTGAACCTCAAGGCCAATGATCGTCTCGTACTGGATGGCGGTTGTGGTCATGGGGTCGGGGTGAGTATATCAGCGGCGCGGGCAAGTGGACAAGGCCACGAGCCGCCGGCTCAGATAGGCTGGACAGGCTCCTGCGAAGCGCCTGTCATTGCCTATCGCTGGGGCGGGCCGAGCTGGATACCGGCCGTAACCGGCTGACGGCGCTTACTCCTTGACCGCCGGCTGGCTGGATGGGAGAGCCGCCCGCGCCTCTTGCGGCCAGTCCGTGATGATGCCGTCCAGCCCCAACGCCAGCTTAGCCGCTATCGATTCCGTATCGCGGCTCATGGAGTAGACTTTCAGCCCGCGCCGGTGGGCTTCGTCCACAAACGTGGCGGTTATGGCCCGCCAGTGGGCGGAGACGCCGCCTGCCCCGAAGCGGTGGGCATCGTCCAGAAAGCGGCGAAGCCTGCCGGCCCACCTCACGCTCCGCAGCAGCGCGGTCTCGATCTCAGGGGCCTCCCCGGCCGTGTGACGCACGGCTTTACCGTGCATCGACCACAGGAGGGTGCGGCTCTCCAGGCGCTGCCGTCGCACCTCAGCCAGCGTAGCGGCGGCGGCCGAGGCGTGCTTGATCTCGATGGCTATGGTCAGACCGGCTGGCAGGGCCGCTAGCGCTTCGGCTAAGGTGGGCACCCGCTCGGAGCCGCCCTTGAGGTGAAGGCGGCGCAGCAGGGAGTAGGGGAGGAGCCGCGCCGGCCAGTACAGCCCGGCGGTGCGCCAGAGGGTCTTGTCGTGCATCAGGATCGGGACGCCGTCGAGCGTGCGCTGGACGTCGATCTCGACGCCGTCGGCGCCCAGTTCCGCCGCCCGACGGATCCCCTGCAGGCTGTTTTCGGGGGCGTGCCGGGGGCAGGTGCGATGGGCGATGATGACGGCAGGCATGTCCGTAACATTGTACGGTGGCGGGCCCTCGCTATGGAATTGGCGGAGGGGTTGGGATCGGTCCCACAGCCGTTTCCGCGAGATGGGAGGTTGTCTGTTCCATGAATGTGCCGAATGGCATACTTGCGCATCATGGCGGGAAGACCTATCGTGCTGAATATAGGAGCCGGCCGTATGAGGCGCGTGAAGGCAGCGCCGCCGGTGGCTGGACTACCCCGCAGTTCAACGGCTAGTGCGGCAGCCCATGGCACTGACAAGCCATGGACTGAAGCAGCGATCGTCCGCTCGTGGGCGATTCGGTACGTTAACACGGTAACTTTTCGCGGGCGCTCGTTCCAGAAGGGAGCAGTTGGTGTGAAATGCCTGATCTTGGCCGCGGGCGATGGCGGGCGCATGTCGCGGATATGCGACTCCAAGCCGCTTGTCCCCGTCGCCGGGCTACCGCTCATTGAGAGGAGTATCGCGACCGCGCAGCAGGCGGGCATCACAGAGTTCTACGTGGTCACCGGTTACAACGCTGAGCGCGTGGAGGCGTTCTTAGCGGATCTGAGCCAGCGTAGGTGTGTAAGAATCACCCCGATCAGGAATGAACGGTGGGAGCTGGGCAATGGGATCTCTCTTCTCAAGGCGCGGGAACGAATTCGTGAGCCTTTCGTGCTGCTTATGGGCGATCACGTCTTCGAGGAGATCATCATCCGACAGCTTGTCCGCGAGCCGCTGCAGGAGGGAGAGGTGATCCTGGCGGCCGATTTTGGAGTAGAGAAGAACCATCTGGTTGACCTCAGCGATGTAACGAAGGTGTTGGCCGATGATCACCGGCTCATCGGGATCGGAAAAGAGATCGAAACGTACAACGCCTACGACACGGGGATATTCCTCTGCTCTCCCGCGATATTCGCTGCTGTCGAGGAGAGCATAAGCGCGGGTGATGCGTCTGTCAGCGGCGCCATGCGCCGTTTGGCGAGCAGGGGCAAGGCGAAGGTAGTGGATGTCCAGGGGCACTACTGGGTTGACGTTGACACGCCTCGTGACCTCCGGAAGGCAGAGACGCTTCTGTACG
>CBDURB010000051.1:0-8060 GCA_965369585.1 uncultured bacterium | reverse complement strand
GCCCTGGGGCGGATGTTCCCGGAGCGCCAGCCCACGGTGCTGGAGCCCTTCCTGAAGGCTCTCAGCGGCTACTCTGCCAGCGGCGAGGACGTCTACGAGGCCGGCCGCGACCTCCTCCTTCGCCTCTCCCGCCTCCGCCAGACACTGGGCGACCCTGAGGCGTCGTCCGTGCGCCTCGTGCTTACCGCGGAGAAGGGTGCTTTAATGGATGTTCAGCGGGCCGTAACTGACTTGAGTCTGTTTAGCTATCCGCTGGACGCCGCCTTCTGCAACCGGCTACTGCCGGAGGACGCCGGGCCCTGGGCTAAGCCCCGGCGCGATGATCAGCAAACGAATCTGAAATACGTTCGCGAGTCTCTGGAGCCTCTGCCCGTCCTTCCGGTCCCCTTGCAGCCGCGTGAGGTGGAGGGCCTCCAGGGGCTTGTCGCGCTCGCCGGGCTGGCGTATGGCGAGGCGGACCCTGCCGCCATCCTCCACGCGAGGCCCGCGCAGGCGTTCTCTCGCCGCGACGGTGACTACGTCTTGAGCCTCGCGCTTCCGTTCGTCGAACGCGAAGAGCTGGCTATCGAGCGCGTCGATGATGCGCTTATCGTCTACGTGGGCGAGCGCAGCCGTACGTTTGACTTACCGGTTGAGGTTCAGGGCCTGAACGGCGTCTCGTCCGCCTTCGATGGCGGTACCCTGCGGGTAACCTTCAGCCACCAGCATTGAGCGGGCCACCGGAAAGGAAGAAGCGTTGATCGGTAAGGCCGACGAATATCTCGTTCACCAGACGGAGCTGCCGCTGGCCCAGGTTGTGTCAGACCATCCGGAGTGGCAGGACCGTTTCTATTTCAACATCCATGACGGGGAAGGCAAGTTCGCGGCTATAACCGGCCTGGGCGTCTTCCCCAATCGCGAGGCGTTTGGCCCGCATGGGATGGTGCAGGCCTACCTGTTCGTCGTCCATAACGGGCAGCATTACGCCTACCTCAACGTCCGCTCCATCGAAGCTAACCGAGAGGAGATGCAGGCTGGCAGCCTCTCCTACTCCATCGAGGAGCCCCTCAAGTCTTGGCGTCTGGAGATCGCTGACGAGGCGAACGGTATTAGCGGCTCGCTGGTGTTTAGCGCCCGCTGTCCCCTCTACGCCTTCAGCCCCATCCACTGGCAGGACGGCGATAAGCTGGTCGCTAACCAGTTGCACTACACGCAGGCCGGACTCTACGAAGGCTCGTTCACCGTGGACGGAGAGACGTTCACCGGCCTTATGGGCATGCGCGACCGCTCCTGGGGCGTGCGCGATATGGCGAACGTGCCGGTCTGGTACTGGATCTCCGCCCAGTTCTCGAACTTCTGCGTCTCCGCTTGGCTGTGGGAGACTCCCGAGGGTGAAGTGATCCACTGCGACGGCGGCATCATACCGGAGGAGGGGGAGGTGCGGTCAGTGACCGGCATCGAGCACGAGCTGGAGCTGTGGCCGGGCAGCAAGCGGCCCAAAGTGAGCCGGTTCACTCTCACGATGGCGGACGGGGAGAGGCTGTCGCTGGAGGCGGACGAGATCGGGACGATCTTCCTGGGGCCCGCTCCCAACGCTTGGTCCGACGCCGACGCCGAGGTCCTGGCCGCAGCCGACGCCAACGCCTTCGGCTTCGACCATCACTGCCGGTTCCAGATGAACGGCGAGACCGGCTACGGCATCCTGGAGTTCATGGTGACCGGGGGCAGCAAGCGCTACGGCATCCCCCCTTCGGAGATCGGCGGCTAGCGGTCTACGCCGGCGTCTCGGTCCGGCGCTCCTCAAGGATCCGACGAAGGGCAGTGATCATCTGAGCGATGTTCAGTTCGCCGTATACGGGATAGTCGAATAGATGACCCTCGTTGATCGTGTAGATGTTGCGGCGGCCTACACGCGTCTTCTCGATGAAGCCGCCCTCCTCCAGGTCGCGGACGATCTGGTACACGGCCCGCTCGGTGAGGTTCGTGCCTAGCGCGATCTCGCGCAGGGTAGCGCGAGAGTTCTGGAAGAGATGGGTCAGCGTCAGTCCGTAGTTGCTCAGGAAGTTCCACTTCTTAGGCATTATTCACCCCCGCTGTTCGCGTGGGAGCTGCCGCCGTCTCCGGTGGGCTGCCCCTCGCCGTCAGTTCCGCTTAGAATTCCCTGGATTATTGTCACGAAGTGTCTTGACACCCCCAGCCGGCCCGTCTTATCCTGATCTTACCAATGCAGAATCCAGATTCCGTATTAATTTGCCAAAACGCAATATTAAGATACTGATGTCAAGAACCTGGAAACTACCTTAGTTTATACGGATACGAAATTCAAGTGATATTATGCACATAATAAAGGCTAAAGTCTAGCACTCGCTTAGCAACCGCTCAGTTTTTCGGAGACGCACCCCGAACCAATGCCCACACTACCTAAGCTCTTCCGCTCCTCAGCCGCGGACAGCGTCAATGAGGCGGCCCGCCGCCTTGACCAGTTCGCCGAGAAGTACCAGCAGTTCTTCCCCCGCGTCTTCGCCTACGTCTACGGCCGCGTGCACAACGTTCATCAGGCGGAGGACCTCTGTTCAGAGGTGTTCGAGCGGGCCTTCGTCAAGATGGGCTCCCTGCGCAACGATGAGGCGTTCTCCACCTGGCTGTTCACTATCGCCCGCAACCTGGTCACCAGCCACGCCCGCAAGCACGGCCGCGAATCCATCGTTGACCCCGATATCCTGAAGTCCGTTGTCGCCAGCAACGTCTCCGTTGAGAACGAGGTGCTGGTCCGCGAGGAGGTGGCGGCGGTGATCGAATGCCTGAAGACGTTTCCTCAGCGCGAGCAGGATATCGTCTCGCTGAAGTTCGACGCCGAGCTATCTAACAGCCAGATCGCAGGGATAATGAAACTGAGCGAGCCCAACGTCCGCGTCATCCTCTTCCGCACTTTGCGCAAGCTGAGGGAGAGGATGAAGTCCAGCGGCGTCTCTGGCACATAGCCCGCGTTGCCCCGACCCAGGATTGTTCGCCCCCTTCTACGCCTTCTTCGCCTCCGCCGACCGCGGCCCGATAACCCCTTCCGTGCGCAGCGCCTCGATCTCCTCCCAGGAGAACCCCGTCTCCAGCAGCACCTCCTCCGTGTGCTGCCCGAACTCCGGCGCCGGCCCGCGAATGCTGCCCGGCGTGCTGTGCAGGTTCACCGCCGGGCCCACCATCTTGATCGGCCCGTGGGACGGGTGCTCGAAGGTGGTCACCATCTCGTTCGCCGCTATCTGCGGGTCGGCCGCCAGCTCACCGTACTCCTGCACTACCTCCACGATCATGTCGTGCCGTCGCAGCAGCTCCACCCACTCCCGCGCCGGCTTGGCGGCGAACAGCTCGTCCAGCTTGGCGATCAGGCCCATAAGGTCGGTGGCGTGCATGCGCATCCAGTCGATGCTCAGCTCGTCCGGCTCCAGCAGGGTGCCCGTCGCCTCCTCCATCGTCTTTCGGAAGACGGGCCAGTAGCGGCCCATCTGGGCCATCGCCAGGATCACCCACTTGCTGTCCTTCGCTTTGTAGTGGTTCCACAGAGGGCTCGTCAGCTTCCGCGATAGGCGCGCCAGCGGCTGGCCGGCGTAGGTGCCGCTGGTCAGGAAGCTGGTGATGTTGAACGCCTGCGAGGCGAGCGTCCCCTGTAGCAGCGATCCGTCCAGCGACTGTCCCTGGCCGGTGCGCTCGCGGTGGAACAGCGCCACGGCTATGCCGTAAGAGAGCAGGAAGGCGCTGACCTGGTCCGCAAAGCCGTTGAACGTGCGCGTGGGCGGCGTCTCCGGCTCTCCAGTGACGCTCATCAGGCCTCCTCGCGCCTGGGCCAGCGGGTCCAACGCCGGGTTGTTCGCATCCGGTCCCTTCAGCCCGAACCCAGACGCGGAGCAGTAGATCAGCTTGGGGTTCATCTTTGACAGCGTCTCGTAGTCGATGCCCAGGCGCTTGTTCACCCCCGGCCGGAAGTTCTGCACCACTACATCGGCGTCCTCCACCAGACGGTAGAAAACCTCCCGCCCGCGCTCTGTCTTCAGGTCCAGGACGATGCCGCGCTTGTTGCGGTTGTGCGTTTCGAAGTAGGCGTTGACGCCGCCGGGCGTGAGTTCGTAGCGGATCAGGGAACGGCCCGGGTCGGGCGAGTCCGGCCCCTCGATCTTGATGACGTCCGCGCCCCAGTCGGCCAGCATCGCCGTAGTCATCGGCCCCTGCTGCCATACCGTCAGGTCCAGGACGCGTATGCCCTCAAACGCCTGTGTCATATCACTCCTCCGCATACAGCTTCACGCACTCGTCCCGCAGCACGCCGGCCGTGTACTCGAACGGGTATCGCACGTGTTGGGCGAGCCCCAGCAGCGAGCCCTTCTCCGGGTGAAAGTAATCCGGGACGTCCGCCCAGACAGCTCCGATGACCACCCTGCCGATCCGGGCCCAGGCGATGGCCGAGGTACACATCAGGCAGGGCTCGCAGGTGGTGTAGAGGGTAGCCCCCTCCAGGCTCGCCGTCTGGAGGGCGCGGCAGGTGGCGCGGATCGCCGTCACCTCGCCGTGGGCCGTGGGATCGTTCTCGCTCTC
Source organism: uncultured bacterium (assembly GCA_965369585.1). Taxonomy (GTDB): domain Bacteria; phylum Chloroflexota; class Dehalococcoidia; order SM23-28-2; family RBG-16-64-32; genus JADFNQ01. The sequence continues at coordinate 3,500 of CBDURB010000051.1, read as the reverse complement.
CACGAGGTTGTGCCCCTGTCCCACCAGCTGTCCTCCGCGGACGATGACGGCGCCGAAGGGCTTGTTCCCCTGTGCGGACGCCGCCCGCGCTTCCGTCAGGGCGATGCGCATAAACTTGTCGTCGTTGCTCACGCCTCCGCCAGCTCCTGTAGGCGCGTCAGCACCAGCGGCAGCGATTCCCCCGAAGGCGCCCGCAGCACCACGTCCGCGATCTCCGTGAGCGGCGTCTCGTTCGGGTTCACTTCGATGAGGCTGCCGCCGCTGCGTTTGACGTCCAGCGGGAACCCCGCCGCCGGGTACACCTGCGCCGAAGTCCCCACCAGCAGCATGCAATCGCACACCTGCGCCTGCCGGATGCACTCATCCAGGGCGTCGCGCGGTATCGGCTCCCCGAACATCACCGTATCGCTCTTGACTATGCCGGCGCACTCAGGGCACTTCGGCGGCAGCTCGTCGATGGGGAACTCGTCCAGGGGCCAGCGCTGGCTACAGCCCAGGCAGCGCAGCTTGGTGCGGTTGCCGTGGATCTCCGTGATGGCGCGGCTGCCCGCCTCCTGGTGCAGGTTATCGATGTTCTGGGTGATGATGTGCTTCAGGTAGCCCAGCTCCTCCATCTCCTTGAGGGCCGCGTGTCCGGCGTTGGGCTTCGCCTGGGCCAGCGCGTCCATCAGCTCCTGGTACGAACCGGTACGGCTGATCCGCTGCTCCCACCACTCCTTGGGGTCCTCGATGAAGCGCTCGTAACCCCGCATGTCCGGCTCGCCGTACTTGGTCCAGAGGCCGCCCGGGCCGCGAAAGGGCGGGATGCCGCTCTCCACCGAGAGGCCCGCGCCCACCAACGCCACCACGTGGTTGGCGCGGTGTATGAGCCGCGCCGTCTCCTGCACGGCCTGCTCCAGAGCCTTCCCGGAGCCTGTCGAAGGGTCAGCGTCGCTCATGAGTCTGTCAGTCCCTTCCCCTTAGAAGCCGCCTCCGCCTGCGTCTCCACACCCGCCGCCACCACCGTCACCTGCAGCTCCCGCTCGCGCGGGCCGTCGAACTCCGCCAGGAACACGCCCTGCCAACGGCCCAGCGCCAGCCGCCCCGCGGTCACCGGCGTCGACGCTGATTGGCCGACGAGGCTGGACTTGATATGGGCGTGGGCGTTCCCCTCGAGGTGGTGGTAGGAGGAGTTGCTGGGCACTAGCGACTCTAACTTCTCCAGCAGGTCGCGCCCCACGTCGGGGTCGGCGTTCTCGTTGATCACCAGGCCCGCTGTGGTGTGCGGCGCGAACAGGTGACAGACGCCCTCCTCCACCCCGGACCGTCGCACGGCGTCGGCGACCTGCTCGGTGACGTCCTCCAGGCATTGGGCGGACCGGGTGCGCACGCGTATCCGCTCCATCTCGGCTACCTCCTTCGCCGACCCATTATAGCCCAGTTGTCGCATCCGTCCCCTGGCCCTGTGATCCACGGGGAAGGGCAATCTCGACCTCCAGTAGCGGCGGGGCTGATTCTAATATTCGGGCCAGAGCGATATAATGAATGTAAGGCGGGCTGCCGGTAGAGGTAGTGGGTGGTATGTTGAGGCTCCGGCCTAGGTTCGTTTCCCTTCCCCTACTGCTTGTATTCATCGGTGCTGGCGTCCTCGTGCCAACCCAGCCAACGCACGTCTACGCCGGCGAGGTGCTGGTGCCAGCGGAGTGGAGGGAAGCCCACCCGGGGCCGTACACTATTACCGTCGCCGTCCTCGTGGATGAGGAATGGGTCGCCCGCTTCGGCGCCGACGCCCAGAAAGAGGCTTATGCCATCGTGGCGGCCGCCAGCCGCCACTTTGCCCCGGCCGACATCGATCTCCGGCCTGTCCGCTATGAGACCTGGGAATCCCGGGATGGCGTCTACCCCATCAAGGATGCCCTGGATTCACTGGAACTCTCTCACCGCCCTGACGGCGCCGATATCGTCCTCGGCCTGACGGCTGGCTATGTCGGTCAGGAGGGCGGCGCCGCCCGTCCCCAGCGCCCCTACGTCGTGGTCAAGCACCACCCCTACCACCTTGAGCGCGACGCCTACGTTCTCACCCACGAAATCGCCCACACCCTCGGCCTCCATCACCACAGCTGCCCTGACGGCCGCTGCATCATGGCCGACCACGAATACGACCCTGACGAGCACTGGTGCGACCACCACCTGGATTTGCTCGGGGCGAATGGCGGCCTCTTCCAGTACCTGCAAGACGCCAACCTTCAGGCGTAGCTCGCTACCGATAACGGCCCCGACCGCTGTGACGAACTGAACCTCGTCGTCCCCTGTTGCGACTGCCAGCTGGCCGTCACCCAGGACCCAAGCGGCGTTATCTGCTACTCCAACCGAGACGAAATCCGGCGTCTGATCCCCCAGTAGGGGCAGCCGCTACGCTTGGGTTACCACCGTGGCTTGACCGCCGGCGCCTGGCGGGGCTAGGTTGGGTGGTGCCATGCCCAGCGTCCTAACCATCGCCGGCTCCGACTCCAGCGCCGGCGCCGGCATCCAGGCCGACCTGAAGACGTTCGCCGCTCTGGGCGTATACGGCACCTGCGTCGTCACCGCCATCACCGCCCAGAACACACGCGGCGTCACCGCCGTGCAGGAGACGCCGCCGGACATCGTCGCCGCCCAGATCGATGCCGTGGCGGCGGATATTCGCCCGGACGCCATCAAGACCGGAATGCTGGCCAGCGCCCCCATCATCGAGGTCGTCGCCGCCAAGGTGCGGGAGCACGAACTGCCGAACCTGGTCGTCGACCCGGTGATGGTCGCCAAGAGCGGCGACCGCCTGCTGCGCGACGATGCGGTGACCGCACTGCGCGAGCTACTGCTCCCGCTGGCCGCCGTTGTGACGCCCAACCTGCCGGAGGCCGAGGTGCTGGCCGGCTTCGCTATCGATTCCGATGAGGACGTGCGCAGGGCCGCGAAGGAGATCGTGGGCCTGGGCGCGCGCTCGGTGGTAGTGAAGGGTGGTCACCGGGAGGCCGCCGAGGCCGTGGATGTCCTGTATGACGGCGCCACTTTCCGCGACTACTCCGCGCCCCGCATCGATACTACGTCCACGCACGGCACCGGCTGCACCTTCGCCTCCGCCATCGCCGCCTACCTCGCCCGCGGGGAGCCGCTCGCCGAGGCGGTGGGCCAGGCGAAAGAGTATCTGACGGAGGCGCTGCGCCGCGCCTACCCCATCGGCGGCGGCCACGGCCCCGTCCATCACTTCCACCGCTTCTGGGGGCGGTAGCGCGCTCCGCTGGCCAAAAAGAGCGGCGCCCCGATCATGTCGGGGCGCCTTGTCTCATCGCCGCTGTGCCGCTGTTGCAGCTGGAGGAAGCGATACTTTCCATATACCAGCGTAGGCCAGACCTCCAAAGGGGGTCAACCGTTTCTTAACGAACGCAGGGTTAAGATTCGGTTAACGCGGCGGCGCCGGGCCGGGCCTGGCCTCCGGTTGACGCTCCCCTGGGGCGATGCTACCCTGAGCCTGAACCGAATAC
>CBDURB010000050.1:0-8101 GCA_965369585.1 uncultured bacterium | reverse complement strand
CGCGGCCTGCTCGTAGAGCGGCTGCAACTCAGGGAAGGCGTTGAAGAGGTCGACCTGCTGCACCCGGTCGAGCACCGAAAGCACTGTGTCCCCGCCATCGATACGCGCTCGCTGCTCGTCGGTGACGTTCTCGACGGCGTCGATGGCATCCAGTTGCAGGATGCGGTCGTTGAAGCGCTCCCATCGGCTCTCTGGCGACGTGCGCCACCCGAAGAAGTCCGCACCCGTGGCCAGCAGCGTCGGCGGGACGCCGCTCTTGTTGAACAGGGCGTCCTGGGCAAAGATGGGCGTGACCTTCTCACCAAGCCAGTCGGCCCAGTCCCCCACCGACTCAAGCTCATAGCCGAGGAAGTCTCGTTGCTGTGCTACCTCGGTAATCGTCGTCGTCAGGACAGACGACTGTGAGTACCACCCACGGATGACGGGGTTCTGCCACCGGTCCAGCGTGAGGAAGTCCATCGGCTCGTTCTCGCCGATAGAGAAGGCGCTCGCCGCGATGTCCGTTGAGGCACGTGCCAGGCTGATAACGCGCGACCCGAGACCTATCCAGCGACCGTCAATCTCGATGGAGAGAAACTTCTTCCCGTCCGTAACTGGGTTGAGGAACCGCTCCTTCCCTAACGCTTCGGTGAAGGCGTAGTACATGATGTACGCACCGGCAATGGCCCCACCAATCTGCGCCCGTGCTGCGGTTCCCGTCAGCCCACCCTTGAAGATGTCCGCGAACATACTCGCAACGGCTAGTCCGTATTGCGGAGCGAACGAGACGTAGCCTGTGGCGACTGCTTGGAGGTTCGCTGGCACTCCGAGTCTGTTGAACGACAGGCTCCCAGTCGTGCGGTCGAGCCAGCGTGCCAACTCCGCACCCTGACCCTTCTTTATCCAATGCTTGCTCATGATGCGCCACATCATGTCCTTGTAGACCGTCGACCACATGGAGAAGGCCGCTTGGCCTCTCCCGTACGTCTGTCCGACGACCCACTTGCCACCAGGAACCTTCCCAGCCATCTTGGATATCCACCCCATGCTCTCGAAGAACTCGAAGGGGCGCTGGGCACCTCCATAGAAGATTCTCTCGTTCATCGAAGCGGGGTGGCGGGCCAGGTAGCGCTGGAGGCCACTCGGGCGAATGAGGGCTTCCATCGAGCGGATTGCGGCTGTGATGGCGATGGGGGCTGTGACTGGGTTGAACAGCGTCGTGATGCCCTGGATGGCTGGCGCCGACAGGTCAAGCGCCGCCACCGGCAACCTAGCCGTCCCAGCCGCTACTGCTGACACCTTCAGCAGGAGGTTCGCCTCGTCGTTCAGCAACTTCGTGACCTGGGTGGCGATGGCCTCTGGGTACACCTGATTCTGGAACATGGGGTGCAGGCCACCCGACGCCGTACGTATCTGCCCCTCGCCTGCGCCCAGCATCGGCCGACTGACAATGCCGAGCTTCTCTGAGCGGGCGGAGCGGGCCTTCCACCAGGCGGGCTTGAGGCCGTCGATAGCCGTCTTCAGTTCGCCTTGGAGTTCAGCCAGCGCATCGCGCCGCACACGGTGCGTGTTGCGGTACATCTGCTGAATGATGCGCGTGGCCTGCGTGGCGTCGGCGTTCAGGTCCTTCAGCGCAGCGTCTATCTCTCCCGCCTTGACCGGGTGGGCAGCGTCGATGGCCTGGCCTCGCATGTCCACGATCCGCTGCTTCAAGCCTGCGGGAGTCGTCTTCGCCGCATCCCACACGACGTCGGAGAAGCGCAGCACCTCACGGTCGAACGCCGCTCCTGAGATGGACATGGCCTTGTCGAGCCGCTCAGCGGTGTCAGGCAGCCGCGCACGGACGGCCCGCATGGTGGCTGACGGGATGACTTCGCCGCGGCCGGCACGCTTCACCGCACCGAAGGCGTACCCAAGGTCGGCCATCTCCTTGCGGATGCCTGTCCACGCAAGCTCTGCGCCTGGGTACAGTGCTTGGAGACGCTCCAGCGGGTTGACCGGGAGGATGTCCTCCGCGCGCTCGATGACCTGCGCCAGGCCGTCACCAAGGCGCTTGTCGCTGATGGCCTTGAACATATCGTCGATGTAGGCCCCGACGTATATCTCCGCGTCATCGGCGTACTGGTAGCCAGCCTCGATGCCTTCCATCTGCGTCTGGAAGCGGCGGGCCTTCTGCGAGGCCGTGATGCCACCAACGACACGTGAGCCTCTGCGGGTGGCTTCCAGCAAACCATTCGCGTCCAGCTTTCCAGTCACGACCCAGTGGACGAACTCCTGCCACGGCTCCAGGCCCACGCGGTTGATGTCCACCCCCTGGCCCTTCGCCAACTGGAAGGCCTCTTCCATGACTTGCTGTGTGCGCTTGGCGTACTCCAAGCCTTGCGGGTGCGTGAACACGTACTGCTCAGGGGCTTGGAGGATGTCACCAAGGGCCAGCGAGTCGCCTTCGTTGATGGCCTTGACCAGTCGCTCGCTGGCGAAGCCCTCCTTGTTCACACCGTAGATGCTCCGTGTCGTGCCGAGCTCACGGAGGTGGGCGAGCGCCTGCCCCTTCACGCCCTGCCCCAGTTCCAGCATGGCCGTACGCTGAAGGACTTCCTGTGTGACTGCGCCGGTAATCTCTTGGTTCGTCGCTAGGGTCCAAGGCAACTCGCCGATGGTGGTCGCCGGCGCAACGAACTTCATGCCGGGGACGTGCGAGGCGATGCTCTGGAAGGCGTCGTTCTTGAACAGCCAGGACTTCAGCAGTTCGGGCGAGGGGAGTTCCTTGAGCAGGAACTTCTCCACCGCACGCTCGCCGTTGGAGATAGCTTCATTCCCGAATGCACGACGGGCGAGAAGGTCTTTGCCCTGGCCTGCAACCGTGCGCGTACCGAGCAGTGGCAGCCTGATGGGCGCTGTCTCCAGGAAGGACACGCCATCGGCCACTCCTTGCATCGTGCGGCCGAGGACAGGCACCTTCCGTAGCGGAACGGACAGCCGGCTGAGCGCTCCACCGAGTGGTATCAGCCAGAGCGGGTTGGCAAGCTCAGCGACGACCTTCCCCGGCCCTGCGAATGGCTCTCCCTCGACCACGCCACGCTCGGCGAAGTAGGTGTCCCACGCATGGTTGACCTCGCCAGAGAAGACGGCCTTCCAACCGTACTTCTTGTAGGCGTCGTCCATGATGGCTTCGGCGTCTGAACTCCACCGGCTGTTGTCGCCTCTGACCCACTCCATGCCGCGGTAGAAGGCGAACCCGGCTTCCATGAGGCCGGTCTTCCACCACCCCTCCGCGAACTCGAAGGCCGTCCCGACAGCGCTCAGGAATGCGTTGGACGGCTGTTGGGGGAGTTCAGCGAAGAAGTTCACGAGGTCTTCCCGCGGGATGCCAGGGAACGCGAGGCGCATCAGTTCCCACGTGTCGGTCGTGATGCCAACCTCGCGTATCTCCTCGAGGAACGCCTCCTGGTTCGTCGTGGCGAACTCAAGCGTTGCGTCGATGTCGCGGCCGGGGAAGATGCGAGTGAGCGTGGCGGTGAGCGCGACATCCTGGCCCGAAGGGGCGCCGATGAAGAAATCATCTATCTCCGGGTCGGTCAGCCCGAATAGGTCAAGGATGAAGCGCGTATCGGTCGTCTCGCCCTTGAGCCACAGGTCCTCCGCGAAGGCGTCTGGGTCGGCCTCGATGCGCGCCTCAAGCACTGCCAGCGTGGCCTCTGGCGTGGGGGCGGGCTCTAGGTCAGGCTCAAGGCCATCTGGACCTGCCTGGATACCGACGGCGACGTCACCCACAAGTTCGGGGAACAGGCCGTTGATGATCTGGGCGGCTTCGTCGATGCTCACGCGAGCATCGGGAAGGGGCTCCAGCACGTCGCGGCGGGCAGTCGGCTCCCCGGCACGGGCTGCGATGGCTGCAAGGTCGCGCTCTCGCGTCTCCTGTTGCAGTGACGTTAGCCTGCCTGAACGGTCTATCGGGCCAGGAACGGTCGGCTCTGCGAAGGTGGAATCCGCTGGCAAGGGCGCGTCTGGAGCGATACGCGTCAGCCCCTCCGGCGTCGTGACAAGCGGCCCACGCTCAGGGGCAGGCTCAGGAGCCGCGTCGAAGTCGTCGAGGAACGTGCGCTCCTCTGGCGTCAGACGGCCAGTGACGTTCTGCTTGTTGCGCAGACCCCTGGCCCGTCGTGCTTCCTCAGTGTGGGTGGGCACTACGGTAGCTCAGCCTGACGCCGCTGTCTCCGGCGCTCAACCGCAGCACGGAGGGTGTCAGGGTTGCCCAACTGTCCTGTCCCCACCCGTCGCTTCTGCTTGGAGCGCTCGATGGAGGCTCGTACCTGCTCGTCGAACTGCTCTTTGGTGAAGGCCATTACGGTTCCTCCTCCGGCGTGTCGATGTCGGCCTCGCCCTGGAGCCTGCGGGCTTGGGTGTTCGACCCCGCAACCGTATTGGCGAAGACCGGGAGATCGTTGCCGGGGGTGGGTGTGGGCTCGGGTGGGTTGATGTCCCCAGCAGCGACGTCCTCAAGGGCCAACTCGAACGAGTCAGCCAGGATCTCCGCCTCAAGCTCACGGCCCTCATCGAGGAGCGCGGTGACGTCGTGGTAGATGGTGAGCGCCGGTGAGTTCCGGATGGACGCTTCGATGCGGCGGCGCCGACGGACCTCGTCGGGATTCTCCAAGTGCAGTATCTTCTCGGCAATGGTCTCGTCGTCGAGGAAGACCCTGGCAGCATCGGCCATGGCGAGCAGGGCCGCGTCGGTCTCGGGCGACTTGACGTGGTAGAAATACTCAATACCGTACTCGCCCTTGAGCAACTTGGGGTCGAAGCTCTTCATGTGGCCGGGGGCACCGAACTCAATCGGCCCACCCATCTTCATCATCTGGCGAATGAACATCTCCGTGATGCCCTGCATGAGCAGGCCCTTGGCACCCAAGCGTGGGACGAAGACCTGGCCACTGCCCTCGCCAAGCTTCACGATGGCAACCGCTGAGAGCTGCTGCTGACCGCTGCCGAAGGCCGTCGTGGAGAGGGACCCCTGCTCAATCATGCGCGAGAGGATGGTCTGCATCAGCCGACCGGCTGCCTTGACGTCGCCGAGCGGCACGATGGCAATGCCACCGCTGAGTTCAACCGACGTCATCGCACTCGGGTCAGTCGCGTTCGCTGGAGGTGTCGCCTGTGTGCCGCCGGAACTCGCAAAGGTATGGGCAGGATTGACGGCCTTGAGGTTCAGCGTCTGGAGGATAGAGGCCAGGCGGTTGAGCTCAGGGATGAGGTCACGGATGAGGAAGAAGATGGACTCCCCGTGGTGGCGTAGCGCGTTCTTGTCCTTGAGCATCGAGCCGAGCGGCACCCGGCGGAAGACGAACGGAGGTTCGCCAAACGTGTTCTCCTGGTCGAAAATCTTGGTGCCACCCATGGTCCCGTTAGGACCACCTATGGTACCGTCAGTCCCGCCGACGTAGACGCCATTCTCGGTGGAGTCCCATGCGTCGGTAACGGTGCGGGGAGTTACGCCAGAGATGGCCTTTCTCCCAGTGAGGTTGTACTCATCGTTGATGTCCCCCGGCATCCGCCAGGTGGTGTAGGCAGCCAACCGTCCGGGGTCGTGGACGAAGTAGCGCGTGTCGATCGGCACGATGTCGGCGATAATCGGCCCCTCCTCACGCCGGAACATCACTCGGGCCGCGGCAGCACCGCGGACAGTGAGCTGCTCGGTGAGGAACGGGCGCAGGGCCGCCTCATCGTGGTCGAGCAGGCGCGCATCAGCAGCGACGTACGCTGCGTCAATCAGGCGCTCAAGCTCAAGGCGATCAAGGTCGTCCATCTCATCGCTGGTGACCTTCACGTGTTCGTCGGCGTTCGAGAGCGAGCTGATAACGTGGGCGGCGAAGGTCGCCGGCAGGTTCAGCGTAACGTTGATGATGCCCTCAACGGGCTTGCCCTCGTCGTCGAGCATCAGGTACTTTTTGAGGTAGTACAGGTCGCGGTCTATGTCCTGGCGGTCGTGGAGCTCCCGCATCTCCTGGTTGAGCGAGATGACCTCTTGGATATCAACCATGACTAGCCCTCCCCATGAACCACAAACACCAGCGATTCACGATGAAACAATTCTTCTGCTGGCACGATCCGCCCCCGCCCCTTCCTCGGTCGCTGGTCATTCAGCCGCTTCTGCCCACACTGGGGGCAAGTGAGGTTCCGCACCGGCTTGCCAACGGCCACGGTCAACTCACCTTCCCACCAGCAGGCCCGACAGCGGGCGGCTGCGACGTAGCTCACAGTCGCTCTTCGTAGTAGTCGTTGAGGATGTTCCGAAGCCCGGTGACCTGCTCCTGCGTGAGAGGCTCCTGCATGTCGTCCCATTCAACTCCGACCTGCTGGAGTGCGCCGACCACCCGCTCCTTCTCTGCCCAGATTTCGTCCGCAGTGAGTACGTGGTCATAGGAGCGACCCCAAGCAATCTCCATGCTCATTCTCCCACCGCCGATGGCCGTTGTCGCAGCAAGTCTCGTAGCGTTGTCGGCTGCCGCGGGGCACCCCACCGGTTCTTGGTGACGGTGACCGGTGCCGCCTGGGCCTGGCCTGCGTCACGGAACCCACCAAGAGCATACCTCTCCGCGTCCATGAAGTGATACGCGCTCTTGTTGCGGATCTCGTCCGTGACCCTCTTCCCGACCATCTTGTAACTGTACGAGCCCTTCTCGGCGAGGTAGCCCTTGAGGTCGCTGAAGGCGATGATGCGGCCCCAGGCGTGGAGGGCCAAGACGTTGGCTATCCCGACGTCCACCGCACGCACATCCGAAGCGGGCTCGGTAATGGGCCAGCCTTCCCCCGTGTAGTTCCCCCGCCAACCATCCTCCGTGTGGGAGCCACCGAGGCGCTTGATGACGCGCCGGTCCTTGAGCAGTTCCTGAAGGTACTTGACCTGGTCGTGGACGGTGGTGTCGTCGGGAGCGTACTCATCGACGACGTAGATAAGACTGGTGGCGGGGTCCTGGGCGAAGACCATCGTCGCGGGGTTCTTCCCGCCGAAGTCGTGGCCGGTGTACCAGAGCCAGTTGTCGGGGATCTCGAAGCGCGGAATGACGCAGGCTTGGGTGTCGAACTTCTTGTAGACGAGTCCTGCCGCCTGGGTATAGCGGCCGCGGTACATCATGTCGAACTTCGCCGGATCCATGATGGCCTCGACGCGGTCGAACTCTGCTTGGGGGAACGCGGGGTTCATGGTCGAGTCGAATTGGATGATGTCGTAGTCGGTGTCACCAGCCTCCCACTTGTCGTAGACCTCTTCCTTCAGCCATCCGCTGTTGTAGAGCGTCGAGGTGCCCAGCACACGGCCCCGATAGATCGAGAGGCGCCGGATGATGGCTTCCCACGCTTCGAGGCTGAACTCATCCATGCCCAACTCATCAAGCCAGGCAGCCCTGGCCGTTGACGATTCAAGGCCAGCCAGGGACTCGGCCGACCGGAGGATGACACGCCCCCACATCAAGTCGTCCGCCTTGCTAGCCCAGAGCTTACCTTCGGGCACTAACCCTTCGCGGAGTTCGAGAACCTTGGACTGAGACCAGTAGTGGCCGATCTCCAAGATGTTCTCGAAGACCTCCTTCATCTCGGGCAAGAGCCGCATCTTGAAGAGCTCGAAGTTGGATGTCACGACGAGGAAGTCACCAAGCGCCTCGCCTGGCTGTAGCGTCTCGAGCACTTCCCGCATCCGGTCGTGGAGCCAATGTGGGCCGTAGGAAGTCTTCCCGCTCTGCGTGCCGGCGAGGATGAGCGTGAAGCGTGCCTTGGAGTCCCGTGCAAGCTTCTGACCTTCGTGGAAGCGGAGGATGAGCTCGCCGTCCTCCGTTATCTCACGGAGGGGGAGGGTCTTGGCTTCAACTGTCGTCGTCATCAGCCAGACCCGTAGGGATGGATGGCTTGGGCGGGGAAGCATTGAAGGTCGGGTGGTCCATGTAGGTGATGCTCGTCACCCGTGGGCGTTTCTGCTCCTGCTCGGGCTTCTGCTCCTTGCCAAGCACGCCTTCGTTCCTCATCACGAGGACAGCGTTGCTGTTCGCCAGGCGGCGGTCGGCTTCCTGCCCGAGATTCTCCTCAAAGACCCCGACCGCTTTTGGGAGCATCCCCTGGACGGCACCAC
>CBDURB010000049.1:0-8113 GCA_965369585.1 uncultured bacterium | reverse complement strand
GCGGCTGAGCGCTGGGGAGCGTCCTGGTGCGGCGAAGGAGGGCGTCGATACGGGCCATGAGGGTGCGATGACTGAAGGGCTTGGTGATGTAGTCGTCGGCCCCCATCTCAAATGCCTGGACGACGTCTTCCTCGCGATCCTTAGTAGCCAGAAGGATGATGGGCACGTCTGCGCGAGCGCGAATGCGGCGGCAGATCTCAAAGCCGTCGATGTCAGGCAGCATCAGGTCCAGGATCACCAGGTCCGGGTCTTCCGCCTCGGCCATCGCCAGAGCCTCAGTCCCGGTGTAGGCGGTGATCAGGTCGTAGCCGGGTCGATAGACGTGGAAGGCCACCCCGAGGATCTTCAGGAACTCCTTCTCGTTATCGACCAGTAGTATCTTCACGGTCCGTCTCCTCTCCCTGTCGCTATCGCTAGCCTGCTGCTATCTCCGCGAACCTCCACTGTGGCTGTAGGGATTCGCGAACCTATCTGACACTCCCCTGAGGGCCCAGGACAGGGCCTCGCGCACCTTCCTGAGCGCTACGTAGCAGATGAAGAGAGGGATGATAAGGGGGTAGACGAAGAGCCAGACGAGGCCCGTGAGCGGACCCCCTACCAGCACCACCACCAGAGGAACTCGATAGTACACGATGTCCTCGCCGTGTGGCAGCACTCCGCCCGCTGGGAGACTCACGAGTTCCCACGTGCCGTTCCTGAGGTAGTAGCCCGCCGGGACGACCTCACCGGGACCGTAGCGGCGCATACTCTCCGACCTCCTCCCAACTATCACGCTAGCACCGCGAGGTAACGCCTACGGTTTCCCCAAGTAGCAGAATTGTTAAGGTGGACGGATTCTCTTCGCGCCGGTCCCGGTCTGGCCTCTCGGGTCGCCCGGGAAGGCGGAGGACGGTGCTTTCGAAGTATGGGCCGGGTACGAAGGGCGGTGGCATGCCGCTCCGCCGGCTGAGTTTGTGATAAAGTTAACAAGGAGGCGCCCTGTGCATGAGCTCGCAGCCGCCCAAGATGCCCTCAATGTTGCGGTCGAGGCCGCCCGGGCCCAGCAGGCGCGGCGAATCACGGTTATCTCCCTCAAGGTCGGGCGCCTCTATGCCAGCGACCGGATCGAAAGCCTGATCACAATTCTCGCAAGGGACACCAAAGCCGAGGGTGCCAGGCTGGAGATTGAACCGGTGCCGGGATCCGGGCTGGCGGTGGAGAGCCTCGAAGTGGAGTAGGGGCAGGCATGGCCGTCCGCGCGCAGGTGGTCGTTCGGGGCATCGTGCAGGGCGTCGGCTTCCGCCCGTTCGTCTACCGCCTCGCCCAGGAGCACCGGCTCGCGGGATGGGTTCTCAACTCCACCCAGGGAGTCGTCATTGAGGTCGAGGGCGACAGGGGCCGTATCAACCGCTTCCTGTCGGCGCTCACGGCCAGCCCCCCGCCCCAGGCTCTGATCGAGAGGGTGGAGACCAACCTCCTTCCCTCGATCGGGTACTCGTCCTTCGTCATCGAGGCGAGCCGGGGCGGAGATGAGTTCGTCCTCATCTCCCCGGACATCTGCATCTGCGCCGATTGCCTGAGTGAGCTGCGTGACCCGCAGGACCGTCGCCATGGATATCCGTTCATCAACTGCACCAACTGCGGCCCCCGCTTCACCATCATCGGCGATATTCCGTACGACCGGCCGAAGACGACGATGCGCGTCTTCGCCATGTGCCCCCGCTGCCAACGGGAGTACGATGACCCCGACGACCGCCGCTTCCACGCGCAGCCGAACGCCTGTCCTGTGTGCGGGCCCCAGGTGCAGCTGGTGGGAAACGGCGACCGCCTCGGGGAGGCCACCGCTCAGGCGGAGGCCATCGACACCGCCCGTCGTCTGCTGGTCGAGGGAGAGATCCTGGCGGTCAAGGGGCTGGGCGGCTTCCATCTGGCCTGCGACGCCACCAACCCTCGGACAGTGGCGACCCTGCGCGAGCGAAAGCGCCGCGTCGACAAGCCCTTCGCCGTCATGTCCCCGGACGTGGAGACGGTCCGACGCTACTGCCATGTGAGCGAGGGGGAGACGCAGCTCCTGGAGACGCCGGCGCGCCCCATCGTCCTCCTGCGCCGCCGACCCGATTCCCCCATCGCCCGCGAAGTGGCCCCCGGCAACAGCTACACGGGCGTCATGCTCCCCTACACACCTCTTCATTATCTGCTGTTCGAAGGGAACGGCCGCAACGGCACTGAGATGCCCCCCGCCTTGGTGATGACCAGCGGCAACCTCAGTGAGGAGCCCATCGCCACCGGTAACGAGGAGGCGCTGGATCGCCTGGCACAGCTGGCGGACTACTTCCTCCTCCATGACCGCGACATCCACGTCCGCTGCGACGATTCGGTCACCCGGCTCTTCCGCGGACAGGAGGCTATCCTCCGCCGCTCCCGGGGCTACGCGCCCTTCCCAGTCCGGCTGAACCTGGAGCTGAAGGAGGTCCTGGCCTGCGGGGCGGAACTGAAGAACACCTTCTGCCTCACCAAGGGGACTTATGCCTTCCTCAGCCAGCACATCGGTGATATGGAGAACTACGAGACCTATGAGAGCTACCGCTCCGCCATTGAGCACTTCCAGCGGCTGTTCCGAGTGGAACCGCGGGCCGTGGCCCACGACCTTCATCCCAACTATCTGGCCACCCGCTACGCCCTCGAGCTGGCGGAGGCCGAGGGCCTGCGCGAGGTTGGCGTTCAGCACCACCACGCCCACGTCGTGAGCTGCATGGCCGAGAACGGAGTGAGCGACAGGGTCATCGGCGTGGCCTTCGACGGTACCGGCTACGGCGCCGATGGACACATCTGGGGCGGAGAGTTCCTCCTTGCGGACTACCGCCGCTTTCGCCGTCTTGCCCACTTCAAGTACGTCCCCCTGCCGGGAGGCGAAGCCGCCATCCGGCGACCCTATCGCATGGCGATAAGTCACCTGCTGAGCGCCTTCGGGGAGGAGGCCCTGGACCTGCCCCTGGAGCTATGGTCGCGGGTCCACCCGGCGGAGCTGGCCCTCATCCGCCGGATGATGGTGACGGAAGTGAACTGTCCCGTCACATCGAGTTGCGGCCGCCTGTTCGACGCCATGTCGGCTTTGCTGGGCGTGCGCGGCGTGGTGAACTACGAAGGCCAGGCCGCTATTGAGCTGGAGATGCTGGCCGCCGAAGGAGTAGACGAGGCCTACGATTGGAATTGCTCGCGGGCTCATCCTAGGATCATCGACCCGGCGCCGCTGCTGCGGGGCGTGGTATCGGATCTGATACGAGGGGTGGACACGGGGGTCATCTCGGCGAAGTTCCACAACACCATCGCTGTCGTCATCGCCGCCGTGAGTGAAGCTGCCCGCCAGAGGACCGGGGTGGGCACGGTAGCCCTGAGCGGCGGCGTATTTCAGAACATGTACCTTCTGGGGCGCACTCTCGAGGAGCTGGAGCGACGGGGGTTCGAGACGCTGATCCATCATCAGGTCCCCGCCAATGACGGCGGCATCGCGCTGGGCCAAGCGGTTATCGCCTCCGCCAAATGCGGTCGGCCGGCCGCCTCCGTCGGAAACGCCCGTCCCTTGGGAAGGAAAGGAGGCTAGCCATGTGTCTGGCCATACCGGTGCGAGTCACCGAGATCAATGAAGGAGTTGGACTAGTGGAGCTGGCGGGAGTAGTGCGGGAAGTGAGCTTCATGCTCCTCCCCGACGCGCGAGTCGGCGACTACGTCCTTCTTCACGCCGGCTACGCCCTCCAGAAGGTGGACGAGGCGGAGGCCGAAGAGACCATCCGTCTTCTCGCCGAAATCGCCGAGGCCGGGAGCTCGCCGCCATGACCATGCGCTACTTGCAGGAGTTCCGCGATGGCGCTGCCGCCCGAGGCCTGGCGGCCCGGATCGAGCGTGCGGCCAGCCGGCCGGTGAACCTGATGGAGGTGTGCGGCACCCATACCGCGTCCGTCTTCCGCCACGGCATCCGAGGGCTCCTGCCGACGCCGCTGACCCTGCTGTCCGGCCCGGGCTGTCCCGTCTGTGTCACCACCAACGCCGACATTGATAAGGCCATCGCCCTGGCGGAGCAGAATGGCGTGACGCTGGCCACCTTCGGCGACATGATGAAAGTGCCAGGCAGCTACGAGAGCCTCCAGAAGGCCAAGGCCGATGGCGCCGATGTGCGGGTGGTCTATTCGCCCCGCGACAGCGTCCGCCTGGCCCGCGACAACCCCCGGCGGCCGCTGATCTTCTTCGCCGTGGGCTTCGAGACGACCGCCCCCACCATCGCTGCCTCCCTCATCGAGGCCGAACGGCTGGGCATCACCAACTTCTACGTCTTCGCGGTGCACAAGCTGATCCCCCCGGCGATGATCGCACTGCTGCAGTCGGGGGAGGTGCGCATCGACGGCTTCATCTGCCCAGGCCACGTCAGCGTAGTCATTGGATCGCGGCCTTACGAGCCCATCGCCCAGCGCTACGGCGTGCCCTGCGTCATCTCCGGCTTCGAGCCTTTAGATGTGCTCCAGGGCATCGAAATGCTCGTCCGCCAGGCTGCGGAGGGTCGGGCGGAAGTGGAGATCCAGTACTCGCGCGGCGTGCGACCGGCGGGCCACCCGCGGGCCAGGGAGCTGATGTATCAGGTGTTCGAGGAGAGCGATGCGGACTGGCGGGGCCTCGGCCGTATTCCGGGCAGCGGGCTGAAGCTGCGGCGCGAGTACCGTGCCTTCGACGCTGAACAGGCCTTTGCCGTGGAGCCGCCGCCGACCAAGGAGCACCGCGGCTGCCTCTGCGGCGACGTTTTGCGCGGGGTCATCACGCCACCCCAGTGCCCCCTGTTCGCCAAGGCCTGCACGCCGGAGAATCCCATCGGCCCCTGTATGGTGTCCAGCGAGGGCACCTGTGCCGGATGGTATCAGTACGGCTCCCGTTCATAGGAGGGCTCTGGTTCACCATGGTCAAGACCAGCAAGATACTTCTCGCTCACGGCAGCGGTGGTCGTCTCAGCCACGACCTGGTAACTAAGGAGTTCCTTTCCCCCTGGCGCAACCCCATCTTGAACCAGCTCAACGACTCGGCGGTGTTCTCCCTCGGAGGCGACGGCAGCGGGCCACGACTGGCCTTCACGACCGACTCCTATGTTGTCAAGCCGCTCTTTTTCGAGGGAGGCGACATCGGCCGTCTGGCCGTCTGCGGCACGGTGAACGACCTGGCGATGGTGGGAGCGGAGCCTTACTACCTTTCCGCCAGCTTCGTCATCGAAGAGGGGTTTTCCTTGTCCACCTTGCGCGCTGTAGTGCGCTCGATGCGGGAGGCGGCGGCCGAGGCGGGTGTCCAGATCGTCACCGGCGACACGAAGGTGGTGGAGCGTGGCGCAGCCGATGGGCTGTTCGTGAACACCGCCGGCGTGGGCCTGGTGCCGGCGGGGGTGGAGATCGGTGGTGACCGGGCCCGGGCAGGCGACGCTGTCATCCTGTCCGGCAGCATCGGCGACCACGGTATCGCCGTCCTCTCCCAGCGGGAGGGCCTGGAGTTCGAGACGGCTGTGGAGAGTGATGTAGCGCCCTTGAACAGGTTGGTGGAGGCCATACTGGCGGCTAGCCCCGGCGTCCGCGTGCTGCGGGACCCCACGCGGGGCGGGCTGGCAACATCATTGAACGAGATAGCCGCCCAGTCCAGCGTCTGCATTCGGATCGACGAGCGGAAGACGCCCCTGAAGGACGGCGTGTGGGCCGCCTGCGAGATGCTGGGCTTCGACCCTTTGTACGTCGCCAACGAGGGCAAGCTGGTGGCCCTAGTGGCGCCGGAGGATGCCGAGAGGGTGCTGGCAGCGATGCGGGCGACGAAGTATGGGGAAGAGGCAGCGATCATCGGGGAGGTGGTCGCCGAGCCGCAGGGGAAGGTCCTCATGAAGACGGCCATCGGCGGCACCCGCATCGTCCACATGCTGGTCGGGGAGATGCTCCCTCGCATCTGTTAGTCCCGCCGTCCTGCTTGGCTGTCGGGGCCTGCGCGCCCGCCCGTGACCTCACCCTGGGTCTCCGGCGCTGGCCATTCGCGGCCCGCTACGTCACCCCGATCCTGCCACAGCGCTTACGGCTTCTATTACATCGATCGAAATTGCAACCTTTGTTGCAACTCTGTTTCACCAGGGTTGCAACTGTTATTGTTTAACATTTCACATGGAGGTCAAGCATATATCGGGCAGCCTCTCGCGGGGGTACGGGAGAGGACGAAGACTGATGGTAGCGCCAGTCGCCAATCCCTACAGAGAGGCTGTAGACGCCGTTATAGAGATGGGGGGTGACCCCCTCAAGCTCTGCTATCAGTGCGGCCTCTGCTCCGGCGTCTGCCCCTGGAACCTGCTCACGAGCTTCATCGTTCGCCGACTGATACATCAGGTGCAGCTGGGGCTAGTGGACTTCGAGAGCCCCGAGCTGTGGATGTGCGCCACCTGTGGCGCCTGCGTCCAGCGCTGCCCCCGCGGCGTCGACATCATCGACGTCATGAAGGCGTTACGACGGACCGTGGTCGGCTTCGGGATCGGGCCCGTTCCGGACTCGATTCGCATCATCCTGAAGAATGTGGCTGGGGCGGGAAACCCTTGGGGCGAGTCTGACGAGAAGCGGGCTGATTGGGCCCAGGAGCTTGGCGTTAAGGCCTTCCGCGAGGGCACTGAGCTTCTCTACTACCCCTGCTGTCTCATCTGCTACGACGCTAGCGTCGTCCGCATGGGCCGAGCGCTAGCCAAAGTCCTCCAGAAGGTTGGGGTCGATTTCGGCATCCTGGGGCCGCAGGAGAACTGCTGCGGCGAGAGCGTCCGCAAGGTGGGAGACGAGGATACCTTCCAGAATCTGATGCGGGCGAACATAGGCGCCTGGGCGGAGAACGGGGTCAAGAGGATCCTCGTCTCCTCACCTCACTGCTACCACACCTTCAAGAACGAGTATCCCCTGGCCGAGAAGGGCATTGAGGTCGTTCACACTACGGAATTCCTAGCGGAATTACTTCGGGAAGGCAAGCTGGCCTTCAGCAAGTCCATCGAAAAGAAGGTCGCCTACCACGACCCCTGCTACCTGGGCCGCCACAGCGGCATCTACGAGGAGCCCCGGGAGATCCTGCGCGCCATACCCGGCCTGGAACTGATGGAGCTGCCGGGCAACCGCGACCAGAGCCTCTGTTGTGGCGGTGGCGGTGGCAGGATCTGGATGGAGACGAAGGTGGGGGAGCGGTTCGCCGAGGTGCGGGTCCAACAGGCGATTGATGCGGGAGCCGATGTGATCGCCGTAGCGTGTCCCTACTGCCTACTCTGCTTCGAAAGCTGCGTCCAGCCTGGAATGATGGAGCGCGCACCAGAGATAAGGAGCATCTCAGAACTGGTGATGGAGGCCATGTAGGGTGGAAGACGAGAGAAGGATCGGGGTATACGTCTGCCACTGCGGTACCAACATCGCCGGCACCGTGGACGTGGAGGAGCTGGCGGAGTTCGCCGGGCAGATGCCTGGGGTGGCGGTGGCCCGCGCCTACAATTTCATGTGCTCGGATCCGGGCCAGAACCTCATCAAGGAGGACATCCGTGAACTGGGGCTGAACCGGGTGGTCGTCGCCGCCTGCTCTCCCCGGATGCATGAGACCACCTTCCGGCGGGTGGTGGCGCAGTCCGGCCTCAACCCCTATCTCCTGCACATAGCCAACATCCGGGAGCAGTGCTCCTGGGTGCACAAGGACGGCACCACTGACAAGGCCAAGGCGCTGGTGAACGCCGCGGTGCAGAAGGCCTACCACCTAGAGCCCCTGGAGAGCAGGGAAGTCCCCGTAAACCCCAACGTCATTGTCATCGGCGGGGGCATCGCCGGAATCCGAGCCGCCTTGAACATCGCCGATGCCACTCACAAGGTCTACCTGGTAGAGCGGGAGCCCTCCATTGGCGGCCGCATGATCCAGCTGGACAAGACCTTTCCCACTCTGGACTGCTCGGCCTGCATCCTCACACCGAACATGGCCGGCGTCGGTTCCCATCCCTTCATCGAGCTGTTGACCTACAGCGAGGTGGTGGACGTCTCCGGCTACGTGGGCAACTTCCGGGTGAAGGTCCGCCGCAAGCCACGCTATGTGGACGAAAGCATCTGCACCGGCTGCGGTATCT